>CALGFH010000036.1 GCA_937881255.1 uncultured Actinomycetes bacterium | reverse complement strand
CAAGGTGCAGAAGTTCAAGATGCGCGAGACGTCGGTCGCCGAGCTCGGTCTGGAAGAGGCCGCCGGGACGCCGACGGCCTGAGCGACCCGGCGGGCTCGCGCGACTCCTGGACCAGCAGGTAGAGCAGCAGGGCGCTCAGCAGCAGGTGCCCGAGGGCGGTGTAGAGGCCGGGGAAGTAGCCGCCCTTGAGCACCGGGAACACGAAGTGGGCGACCGCGTTCAGCAGCCCGGCCCCGAGCGCGTAGAACCACAGCATGAAGTTGGCGATGCGGACCTGGTAGAGCGCCCCGGCGCCCGCCAGCACCCACAGCGCCCCGAACCCGAACACGAAGGTGAGCAGGAACGACCGCTCGCTCCAGGGTCGGGAGGAGTGGAAGAGCTGCACGATCTCGTGGGGGAAGCCGCCGGTGTACTCCTCGGCCATGTGGATCAGCTGGAAGGAGACGGCGCACAGGTAGGTGGCGATGACCTTCCGGGACCGGACGGGGTGGGCGTAGCCGACCCGCACCCAGCCGACCCAGGCGAGCGTCCCGGCCACGACCAGGATGATGGCCGGGGGGATGGGCAGGGTCAGCAGGGCCCAGGCGAAGAGCCCGAGCAGCAGCAGGGCGACGACGACGGCCGACAGCTTCTCCGGCTCCGGCGACGTGCTGGACATGGGTGCTCCTCTCAGACCCGGCGGGGTTCCCGGCCCACGAGGGCCGAGACCATGGCCGCGATGCCGTCGTGGTAGGTGGGGTAGGCCGGGCGCCAGCCGAGCTCGGTCCTGGCCCTGGCGTTGGAGACCCGCATCGAGGTGTCGACCGCGAACGAGGCCACGTACGGAGCGACCAGCCGGAACAGCCAGCGCGGCAGCCGGCGCGGCGGCGGGGCCCCGAACGCCCGGGCCATGGTCACATAGACCTCCCGCCAGGTGGCGGGCAGGTCGTCGACCAGGTTGTAGGCCTGGCCGGGGCGGCCGTGCTCCAGGGCCGCCACCGTGGCCGCGGCCGCGTCCTGGTGATGGACCCAGCCGAGCACCCCGCCCTTGGCCACGGGCAGGCCACGCCGGGCCAGCAGGGCCCGCATCTGGGCGCTGTCGCCGCCGTACAGCAGGCCGTAGCGCAGGGCGATCCCCTCGGGGGCGCTGAACGCCGCCTGCTCGCTCGACAGCATCGCCGCCACGTGGGGGTCGGAGCGGTCGCCGGCCGGGCGGCCGAACGGGTCGTCCTCGGTGAGCAGATGGCGGCCGTGGTCGGCGTAGCCGTAGCCGAAGATGATCGACTGGGTGAGGAACCGCCTGGCCCCCAGCACCTGGGCGGCGGCCAGCAGGTTGGTGGTGCCCTGGGTGCGCAACCGGTTGGTCGGGGCCATGCCGCTGTGGCGGGTCGGGGCGGTGCGCAGGGCGGTCAGCTCGTGGATGACCGCGTCGGCCGAGCGCCCGTCGACGGCCCGGAGCAGGCCGTCGTGGTCGAGGGCGTCGGCCACCACCGGGGTCGCCCCCAGGGCCTCGAGCCGGCGCCCGCCCACCGGGTCGCGGGTCAGGCCGAGCACCTGGTGGCCGGAGGCGATGAGCTGGCGGGTGAGGGGGATGCCGATGGCGCCGCTGGCGCCGGCGAGCAGGACCCTCATGACCTCCTCCCGCGGAGGCGTCCGGCGATGGCGACCACGGCGACCAGGGTGAGCAGCCCGAGCGACGGCACGTCGCCGGCGTGACCGCCGAGTCGGTCGTCGATCGCGTGCGAGACGGTGTGCAGGCCGCTGGCCACGGCGAACCCGGTCAGGGCGACCAGCAGGCCGTCGGCCCACCACAGGGCCAGCAGCACGGTGACGCCGATGCCGAGCTGGAAGGCGCCGGCGTCGTGGATGAGGTGGCGGTTGTAGGGGGGGTAGTCGATGAACCGCGAGAACGACTCGGGTCCGAGGAACGCCCAGGCGCCCAGGCCCAGCATGCTGGCCGCGCACACCAGCGTCGCCGCGACCACGACCGGCTGGCGCCGCCGGACCGGCGTGACCAGGCTCATGACGCCTCCCTTGCGCCGGCGGCCATGTGGTACTCGGGGCGCAGCCCCCTGGCCCGGGCCTCCTCGGGCGCCGGCGACGGGCGGAACCTGGGCGCCTTGCGCAGGTGCTGGTCGAAGAACTCGGCCGCCAGGCCCATGGACTGCCCGAGGCCAGGCTCGATGGACAGGCCGAACTCGTCGACCGGCAGCAGTTCCAGCCGCTTGGGCTCCCAGGCGCGGTCGTAGGCCTTGAGGACCTCGTCGACGGCGTGGACCGGGTCGTCCACCCCGGTCACCAGCAGCAGCGGTGTCGGGGCGAGGCGATGGATGAGCTGCACCGGCGCCCACAGCAGCACCTGCTCCAGCGAGGCCAAGGTGATCTGGTTGCGGAAGGTCGGGAACAGCTCCTCCGACTGGGCGATGTAGCCGGCCAGCTTGGGGTCGTCAGAGGCCAGGGCGGGGACGGTGCCGCCCTCGCCGGTCTGCAGGCGCCGCTCGAAGTCCTGCTCCAGCAGGGCTCGGACCGCGCCCAGCTGGTTGCGGCCCCGCGACTTCTCCAGTGCCGCCCAGGCGTCGAGCAGGCTGGGGTTCTGCCCGGCGACGCACCGGACCCGCCGGTCGAGCACACCGGCGACGATGGCCACGCCGGCCGCCGTGCTGTGGCCCCACAGCCCGATCCGCTCCGGGTCGACCTCGGGCCGGCCGCGCAGGTAGGAGACGCCGGCGCGCAGGTCGTCGACCTGCCACTGGGGCAGCCACTGGCCGCGCGGCTGGCCTTCGCTGGACCCGATCGTCCGGTAGTCGACGGCCAGGGCCACGAAGCCGGCCCGGGCCAGGTGCTCGGCGTGCGGGCCGAGCGCCTCCTTGACCATGACCACGCTGTGCCCCATGACCACGGCCGGAGCCGGCGCCCGGTCGTCGACGCCGTCCGGGAGGTAGAGGTCGGCCGCGCAGCGCACCTGGCCGCTTGGGAACATCACCTGTTGGACCCGCATGTCGAGCCTCCTCTGTGGTCTCGAACCCAACAAGAAGGAACGTTCCGCTTCTTATAGAACGCCGGAGTGGCTGCCCTGTCAAGAAGGAATGTTCTGTTTCGCTACGAGGAGGTGGCGTGCAGCCGACCGGCGACCAGCGCCAGGGCGGCCCGCTCGAAGTCGGCCCGGTCCAGCGCCGGGTCGAGGGCGCGCTGGACGATGAAGCCGGGCAGGAACGAGAACAGGGCCCGGGCGGCGCCGGCCGGGTCCAGCCGGCCGTCCAGCCGCCCGGCCGCCTGCTCGGCCCGGACCAGCCGCTCCAGCGCCGCCACCAGCCTGCCGATCTCGGCGCTGGCCGTCGGCCCGACGGTCGGGTTACGGAGCGCCTCGCTCCATACCTGCACCGCCACCCGGGGCAGCCGCTCGCGGGCATCCAGGTCGTCGATCGTCCGCAGCAGGCGGGTCAGGACCGCCTCGACGCTGGGCGGCTCGTCGGCGCCGATGGCCTCTTCGACGGCGGAATGGAGCTGCTCCAGGGCGTCGGCGGCGAGGGTCGCGATGAGCTCGTCCTTGCTGCGGAAGTAGCGGTAGACGAGCCCGGCGGTGAGCCCCGAGGCCTCGAAGAAGTCCTGCATCGAGGTCGAGTGGAAGCCGTTCTCGGCAAAGCAGCGCCCAGCCGCCTCCAGGATCTCCCGCCGGCGGGCGTCGCGGTACTGCTGGCTCACGCGTGGCATGGACGCAGAGTAAACGGAACATTCCTTCTTGACAACGCCACGCCCCGGACGACGGAGGGCCCGCGCTGGGGACCGTCCCAGCGCGGGCCCTTCCGTCCCCCCG
>CALGFH010000035.1 GCA_937881255.1 uncultured Actinomycetes bacterium | reverse complement strand
CTCGGCGGTGGTCGGGGCCTCGGTCGTGGTGGTGACCGGCGCCTCGGTGGTGGGCGCCTCGGTGGTGGTCGGGGCCTCGGTGGTGGTGGGGGCGGCCTGCTCGGGGGCCGGGAGGCGGCGCGGGGCCTGATCCGCTGGTTCGGGAACGTACGGGGTGGCCGGCGGCTCGGTCGCCTCCGGGGCGCTGGTCGGCGGGGCGGTCGTCGCGCTGCCCGAGGTCGGGACCTGGCCGGCCGGCTCGGGAACGTACGGCGTCGACGGTGGCTGTTCCTGCTGGCCGGAGGACCCGGTCGCCTGGGCCGCGGCCACCGGCTTCCTGGCCGGAGGGCCAGCCCCGCCCCGGTCGGCGGCCAGGGCCGGGCCGGCCACCCCGAGGGTGCTCCCGCCGACCATCGAGGTGGCCAGGGTCACCGCCACCGCGTGGTCGGCGACCCGGCGGGCCAGCGGCAAGGTGGCCCAGCCGACCGCCCGGACGGCCGAGGGCAGCCTGGTCAGGCTGGCCAGCAGGTAGAGCACGGTCGAGGCCAGCAGCCAGTAGGCCATGACCAGCCCGACCGTGCGGAGCAGGGCCCCGATGACCTCCTGCACCGGGCTGGACAGCACCCATGGGACCGGCTCGTCCCAGCGGATCCGCAGCCCCGGGAACCGGCCCAGCCAGTGCAGGGCGAGGACGGCCCCCACCTCCAGCGCGAGCAGCCCGAGCAGCGAGCCCGCCCTGCGCAGCGGCGCCGAGCGACCGGCGGTTCCCATCGTCTGCCCCACCTTCGGCCGAGGATCGGGACAATATGCACAAGCTAGTCAAGTCTGGGCTACGCCCTCACGGGGTGTCAACGCGCTAGCATCAGCCTCCCGCTTGGATCGGAAGGAGCGTCCCGTGCGCGTGGCCCTGCTCAGTCGCGAGTATCCCCCAGATGTGTACGGCGGTGCCGGAGTTCACGTCGAGTATCTGGGCAGAGAGCTGGCCAAGCTCGTCGACCTGCAGGTGCACTGCTTCGGCGCCCCCCGGCCGGCCGGGCCGCCGGGCTCGCCCGAGGTGATCGCCCACGGGACCTGGGACGCCCTGGACGGCGACGGCCGCCACCTCGGGGCCCTGCGCACGGTCGCCACCGACCTGTCGATCGCCGCCGGGGTCGAGGGCGTCGACCTGGTCCACAGCCACACCTGGTACGCCAACCTGGCCGGGCACCTGGCCAAGCTCCTCTACGGCATCCCCCACGTGGTCAGCGTGCACAGCCTCGAGCCGCTGCGCCCCTGGAAGGTCGAGCAGCTGGCCGGCGGCTACCACGTCTCCCGCTGGTGCGAGCAGACCTCGATCGAGGCCGCCGACCGGGTGATCGCCGTCTCGGCCGGCATGGCCGCCGACATCCTCTCGGTCTACCCGGCGGTCGACCCGGCCCGGCTCCAGGTGATCCACAACGGCATCGACACCGAGCAGTACCAGCCCGACCACGGCACCGGCGTGCTCGAGACCTACGGGGTCGACCCGGACCGGCCGTCGGTGATCTTCGTCGGCCGGATCACCCGCCAGAAGGGCGTGCCCCACCTGCTCGACGCCGCCCTGTCGATCGACCCGGCGGCCCAGCTGATCCTCTGCGCCGGCGCCCCCGACACCCCGGAGCTGGGCCGCGAGGTCACCGCCAAGGTCGAGAAGGTCCGCCAGGAGCGGGGCGGCATCGTCTGGATCGAGAAGATGCTCGAGCGCCGCGAGGTCATCCAGCTCCTGACCCACGCCACCGTGTTCGTCTGCCCCTCGGTCTACGAGCCCCTCGGCATCGTCAACCTGGAGGCCATGGCCTGCGAGACCGCCGTGGTCGCCACCGCCACCGGCGGCATCCCCGAGGTCGTGGTCAACGGCGAGACCGGCCTCCTGGTCCCCTTCGAGAGCGACGGCGCCGGCGGCGCCCGCGACCCCGACCGCTTCGCCGCCGACATCGCCGAACGCCTCAACAGCGTCCTCGCCGACCCCGCCCTCGCCGACCGCATGGGCAAGGCCGGCCGCCGCCGCACCGTCGAGCAGTTCAGCTGGACCGCCATCGCCGCCGAGACCGCCACCCTCTACGCCGGCCAGATCTAGGGGGCGGCGTCGAGCTCTTGGACCAGGCGCTTGGGGGCGACGGTGCGGTAGGCGTCGGTGACCAGCTCGGCGAGCTCGGTCCAGTCCTGGGGGACGTCGAGGTAGACGCCGAGCCAGCCGCGGTGGCCGACGTAGGGTGGGCGGAAGAAGCGGTCGGGGGCGGAGGCGACCAGCGCTTCCTGGGTGCCGGGTGGGGCGGCGCACCAGAAGGCCAGGCGGTCGTCGTGGTGGTGGTCGGCGTAGGTGACGAAGGTCGTCCTGCCGCGGACGAACCAGGTGGGCTCGCCGTGGCTGAGGCGTTCGGTCGTCTCCGGGAGGGCAAGGCAGAGCCGGCGCAGGGCCTCCAGCGGGTCGGTGGTCATGGGGGAATCGTCGCCCGGGCCTGTGACGGTGGGCTCAGGGGCTGGCGGCGCCGGACATGATCTCCTGGGCGATCTCGACCACGCGGCGGCGCTCGGCCCGGGCCCGGCGGCGCATCTGCTCGAACGCCTGGCCGGCGGTGACGCCGTCGCGGGCGCACAGGGCGCCCTTGGCCTGCTCGATGATGACCCTGGCGTCCAGCGCCCGCTGGAGCTGCTCGGCCAGCTCGCCCCGCTCCTCGCTCTGCATGGTGTTGGCGATGGTCAGGGCGGCCAGGTCGGTGAAGGCGATCAGGGCCAGCTCACCCTCGGGCGACCAGGGGCGCACCTTGGACGAGAACACCGCCACCACCCCGATGGCCATCTGGTTGTAGGGGATGGGGCTGGCCAGCACCGCCCGCAGGCCCCGGTCGACCGCGGCCGGGCTGAACTTCGGCCAGCGCTCCTCGGTGGCCAGGTCGGCCGCGTGGACCAGGGACTTGTCGTCGAAGGCGTCGATGCAGGGGCCCTCGCCGGTGTCGATCTGGAGCTCCTCGAGGTGGTCGATGCGCCCGTCGGAGTCGGCCACGTTGCGCAGCAGCTGGTCGGGGTCGATCAGCATCAGCCCGGCCCCGTCGACGGCGAACAGCTTGTGGGTGGCGTGGACGATCCGGCGCAGGGCGTCGTCGAGGTTCCCGGCGGCGAAGCGCAGGTCCCCCAGCTCGTGCAGCGTCTGGCGGACCTCTCTGGCGGACATCGGCATCGGCACATCACCTCCCGGGAGCTTGCCTACCCGCTCAATCGGCCTGTTTCACCGATTTCACGAAGCGCTCGGTGATCCCGAGCTGGCTCAGCTCCTGCATGTGCGCCTCGGCCTCGTCCTCGGTCTTGAAGATACCGCTGTACACCGCCCACCTGGTCCCGAGGTCCCACTGCTGATCGTCGAGCAGGTCGGCGTCCTTGACCCCCTGGCTCCTGACCAGCCGCAGCCGCTCCTCGGCCCCCGCGCGGTCGTTGAAGCTGCCCAGGACCACCGTCTCGAACTCCTCGGGGAGGGTCGTGGTGGTGGGCGCGACAGTGGTCTCCGGGGGCGCGCTGGCCTGGGCCGAGGGCGCCGCACCGGGGGAGGAGAGGCCGAGGATGGCCCCGGCCACCAGGCCGAGAACGGCGGCAACGGCCGCCATCGCCGGCCCCGGCCGCGGCCAGCGGGTGTCGTACATGGCGCCAGACGCTACCCCGGGCCCCACGCCCGGCTCAACTTCAGCCGGCCTCCTCGCCGTCCCCGCTGTCGGCGTTGCGCAGCTCCGAGCGGCGGATCTTGCCGGTGAGGGTCTTGGGCAGGTCGTCCACGAACTCGAGCTTGCGCGGGTAGGCGTAGGCCGACAGGCGCTCGCGGACGTGCCGCTGGAGCTCGCCGGCCAGCTCGTCGCTGGGCTCGGTGCCCGGGACCAGCCGGACGAACGCCTTGACGACGTGCCCACGCTGCTGGTCGGGGCTGGCCACCACCGCCGACTCGGCCACCGCCGGGTGCTCCAGCAGGGTGCTCTCGACCTCGAACGGCCCGATCCGGTAGCCGGCCGAGATGATCACGTCGTCGGCCCGGCCCGAGTACCAGACGTAGCCGTCCTCGTCCTGGCGGGCGGTGTCCTTGGTGTGGAACCAGTCGCCGCCGAAGACCTCCTCGGAGTCCTCGGGACGGTTCCAGTAGCCGAGCGGGTAGTGGGGGTTGGAGCGGGCCCTGAGGCAGATCTCGCCCGGCTCGCCCTGGGGGACGGGCTGCTCGTCGGGGTCGAGGATGGCCACCTCCCAGCCGGGCAGGGGCAGGCCCATGGAGCCGGGCCGGACCTCGACCGTCGGGTAGTTGGCGCACAGCGGGTAGCTCTCGGACAGGCCGTAGTAGTCGAGCATGGGGCAGCCGACCGTCCGGCTCCACCAGGCGATCGCCTCGGGGTTGAGCGGCTCGCCGGCCGAGCAGGCCAGCCGGACCCCGAAGTCGAGGCTGGAGGCCTCGGAGACGCCCATCATGGCCCGGATGGCCGTCGGGGTGGTGAACAGGTTGCCGACCCCGTGGTCGGCGATCAGCCGCAGCGCCTTGCCCGGGTCGAACCCGCCCTTGCGCCCGTGGACCAGCGTCTCCACCCCGAAGCGCCAGGGCCCGAGGATGCCGGGCACGATCCCGGCGATCCAGGCCCACTCGCCGGTCGAGTGGAACAGCTCGCCTACCCGGACGTCGTGGCTGAGCTGGAACTCCTCGTGCCCCAGGAGGTACCGGTGGGCGTGCAGGATCCCCTTGGCCATCCCGGTCGTGCCCGAGGTGTAGTAGAGCTGGGCCGGGGTGTCGGGGTCGGTGGCCGGGGTCTCGAACCGGTCGGCGGCCGCCCCGGTCAGCTCCTCGAAGCTCTCGGCGCCCGCGCCGCCGACCACCACCAGGTGCTCGACCGAGGGCGCCTTGCCGAGCAGGGCGGCCACCCGGTCGCGGTGGGCGGCCGAGGTGATCAGCACCTTGGCCTCGGCGTCGTTGAGGCGGTAGACGATCGCGTCGTCGCCGTACAGCACCGACATCGAGAGCAGGATCGCCTCGACCTTGTAGGTGGCCAGGAAGCTGGCCGCGATCTCGGGCGAGGCCGGGGCCATCACCGCCACCCGGTCGCCCTTGCCGACCCCCAGCCCCCGCAGGGTGTTGGCCGTCCGGTCGGTCAGCCGCCGCATGTCGCCGAACGTCCAGCGCTCGTCGCGTCCCTCGTCGGACACGAAGTGCATGGCCGGGCGGTCGGGCTCGTGCTTGTCGAGCACGTCGGCGGCCAGGTTGTAGCTGGCCGGGACCTCCCAACGGAAGCCCGAGGTCATCTCCTGGTAGGTCCCGGGGCGAAGGGTGCGGTAGTCGCGCATGGATTCCTCCTTGGCCGACGTGCTAGTCATCTACCCATGACCTCCCATGAGCGCACAACACCCCCGAGGGTCCTGGTCGTCGGCAGTGGCTTCGCCGGGTTCCACTGCATGCGGCGGCTGGAGAAGCACCTGCCCCCTGACGCCGCCGAGCTGCTGGTGGCCAGCTCGGCCGACTACCTGCTGTACAGCCCCCTGCTGCCGAACGTGGCCACCGGGGTGGTCGAGCCGCGCCATATCGCCGTCGGCCTGCACAACACCCTGCGGCGGGCCAAGGTGCTGGTCGGCCACGTGGTCGCGGTCGACATCCCGGGCCGCACGGCCACCCTGCGCCGCCCCGACGGGACCGACCGCGAGCTGGCCTGGGACCGGCTGGTCCTGGCGCCGGGCGGGGTCACCCGCACCTTCAACATCCCCGGGGTGGCCGAGCACGCCCTCGGCCTGAAGACCCTGGCCGAGGCGGCCTACCTGCGCGACCACGTGCTCCGCGAGCTCGACAACGCCGACGCCGCCGACGACCCGGCCCACCGGCGCGCCTGCTGCACCTTCGTGGTCGTCGGGGCCGGCTACTCCGGCACCGAGACCGCCGCCCAGATGCAGCTGATCACCACCAGGGCGGCCGCCGAGTACCCGCGGCTGCGGCCGCAGGACATCCGCTGGGTCCTGGTCGACCTGGCCGACCGGGTGCTGCCCGAGCTGAGCCAGCGGATGGGCGACGAGGCCATGGAGGTGCTGCGCCGCCGCGGGGTCGAGGTCCGGCTCGGCACCACCGTCGAGGAGGCCACCGAGGGCAAGGTGCGGCTCTCGGACGGCGACACGATCGAGACCCACACCCTGGTCTGGTGCACCGGTGTCACCCCCAGCCCCCTGATCAAGACCCTGGGGCTGCCCACCGAGCGGGGCCGGCTGCGGGTCGGGGCCGACCTCAAGGTGCCCGGCGCCGATGGGGTGTTCGCCTTCGGCGACGCCGCCGCCGTGCCCGACCTCACCCAGCCGGGCAAGCTCACCGGCCAGACCGCCCAGCACGCCCAGCGCCAGGGCAAGGTCGCCGCCCGCAACGTGGCCGCCTCCCTCGGCTACGGCAAGGCCGTCGACTACCGCCACCGGGACCTCGGCTTCGCCGTCGACCTGGGCGGCTTCGACGCGGTCGCCTCCCCGTTCGGGGTCTCCCTCGGCGGGCTGCCCGGCCTGGTCGCGACCCGCGGCTACCACCTGCTGGCCCTGCCCGGCAACGGCAACCGCATCCGGGTCTCGCTCGACTGGCTGCTCGACTGGGCCATGCCGCCCCAGGTGGCCCAGCTCGGCTTCCTCCGCGACGAGCAGGTCACCATGGCCGCGGTCGAGCAGACCGGCATCTACGCCAGCCCGCCGGCCGACGAGTGGGAGGCGGCGTCGCGGGACCTGCCGACGACCCGGGCCGTGGTCGCCGACACCGGCGTCCCCCGCCCGCCGGCGAGGGAGCGGCAGCCGGGCTGACGGGCAGCCGGCGCCCGCCGACGGTATCCTTACTGGTCGCGACCGGTCCCGGCCGCGATCTGGGCAAGGATGCCCAACTCCCCTCGGCACCACTTGTTGGAGGCATGCGCATGACCAGGATCGGCGTGCTCACCGGCGGCGGCGACGTCCCCGGTCTCAACCCCTGCATCAGGACGCTCGTGTACGCGGCCGCCGACCGGGGCTACGAGGTCGTCGGGCTGCGCCGCGGCTGGGCCGGGCTGCTCGACTACAACCTGGACGACGACAAGCCCCAGGACCACTGCGTGCAGCCGCTGACCAAGCGGGACGTGCGGACCATCGACCGCACCGGCGGCACCTTCCTGCACACCAGCCGGACCAACCCGGGCAAGGTCGCGCCCAAGGACGTCCCCCCGTTCCTGGCCGGTCAGGGCCAGTTCGAGTCCGAGGGGCCGTTCGACTTCACCAGCCACTGCCTGGCCGTGGTCGAGCGCCTGGGGCTGGACTGGCTGGTCGCGATCGGCGGCGACGACACCCTGTCGTACGCCGAGCGGCTGTCCCGGGAGGGGGTCAAGGTCCTGGCCGTGCCCAAGACGATGGACAACGACGTCTTCGGCACCGACTACTGCATCGGCTTCTCGACCGCGGTCACCCGCAGCGTCCAGTTCATCCACCAGCTGCGGACCTCGACCGGGTCGCACGAGCGCATCGCCGTGGTCGAGCTGTTCGGCCGCAACTGCGGCGAGACCTCGCTGCTCTCGGCCTACCTGGCCGGGGTCGACCGGGCGATCATCTGCGAGGTCCCCTTCGACGTCGAGCTGCTGGCCCACTACCTGCTCGAGGACAAGGCGGCCAACCCCTCGAACTACGCCATGGTCACGGTCTCAGAGGGCGCCCGCATGCTCGAGGGCGAGATCCTGGAGCGGGGCGAGGCCGACGCCTACGGCCACCGCAAGCTCGGCGGCATCGGCCTGGTCACCGGCGAGCGGCTCAAGCAGCTCACCGGCGAGGACATCGTCTACCAGCAGGTCGGCTACCTGATGCGCTCCGGCGCCCCCGACGCCCTCGACCTGATGGTCGCGGTCAACTTCGCCAACATGGCCATCACCCTGATCGACCAGGACACCCCCGGCAGCATGGTCGCCCTCCGCCGCGGCACCTACACCTCGGTCCCGATCGACACCATGATGTCCGGCACCAAGCGGGTCGACGTCGACGCCCTGTATGACGAGAAGCGCTATAGACCACTCATCCGCCAAGTGGACGGAAAGCCGATGTTCCTCTACTAGCCCGCGGGGGCGACCGGCAGCTCCACCGTCACCTCCAGGCCGCCCGCTCCGAGGGCCTTGGCGGTGGCGTGGCCGCCGTGGGCGGTGGCCACGGAGCGGACGATGGAGAGGCCGAGGCCGGCGCCGTGGTCGGAGCCGGTGCGGTCGGGGTGGAGGCGGCGGAAGGGGTCGAACAGGGTGGTGACCTGGTCCTGGGGGATCGGGGGGCCGCTGTTGGCGACCCGGACCACGGCCAGGGGGCCGGCGCGGCCGGTGTCGACCTCGACCCAGCCGCCGGGGTGGTTGTGGCGGACGGCGTTCTCGACCAGGTTGGCGACCAGGCGCTCCAGCAGGGCGCGGTCGCCGGCGACCGGGGCCCGGCCGAGGACCGAGCTGACCCGCAGGCCGAGGCGCTCGACCTCGCCGGCCGCCTCGGAGAGGGCGTCGGCGGCGGCCAGGTCCAGGTCGATGGGCTCGCTGGAGCGGAGCTGGCGCTCGCTGCGGGCCAGGGTCAGCAGGCCCTCGATCAGGCGCTCGCTGCGCTGGTTGGCCTCCAGCACCCGCCCGGCCATGGCCCGCAGCTCGGCCCGGCCGGCGCCCGGGTCGGCCAGGGCGACGTCGACCTCGGTGCGGGCGATGGCCAGCGGGGTGCGCAGCTCGTGGGAGGCGTTGGCCACGAACCGGCGCTGGGTCTCGAAGGCGGCGTCGAGGCGGCCCAGCATCTGGTCGAAGGTGTCGGCCAGCTCCTTGAGCTCGTCCTTGGGCCCGCGCAGGTTGATGCGCTCGTGCAGGGTGCTGCCCTCCAGCCGCCGGGCCGTGGCCGTGATGGCACTCAGCGGTCGTAGGATCTGCCCGGCGACCAGCCAGCCGAGCCCCACCGAGACCAGCGCCATCAGGGCCAGGGCGACGCCCGACTGGGCCAGGAGCTGCTGGAGGGTGGCCATCTGGAGCTCCCGCCGGACGGCCTCGGCCTCCTGCCGCACCGCCTGGACCGCCTCCGGGGAGGGTGCGGAGGCGATGAACGTGTCCCCGCCCTCGCCGGCCTCGGCCCGCACGATCAGCAGCCCCGGGCCCCGGCCGATGGGGTCGGGCAGCGGCGCTCGCCGGTTCTCGATCCGGACCCCGAACGGCAGCTCGAGCCGGGAGCTGACCAGGGCGTAGTTGACGGCCAGGAGCCCGGCCCCGGCGAGCAGGAACAGCCCCCCGTAGAGCAGGGTCAGCTTCAGCCGCACGCTGACGCTCGGCAGCAGGTGCGTCATAACCGGTACCCGACCCCGGTCACGGTCTCGATCAGGGGCGGGCGGCCGAGCTTGCGGCGCAGGTTCATGATCGTCACCCGGACGGTGTTGGTGAACGGGTCGGTGTGCTCGTCCCAGACCCGCTCCAGCAGGTCCTCGGCCGAGACCACGGCGCCGTCGGCGGCCAGCAGGACCTCGAGCACGCCGAACTCCTTGCGGGTCAGGCGCAGGAAGTGGCCGCCCCTGGTCGCCTCCCGGCGGGCCGGGTCGAGGCGCACGCCGTGGCGCTCCAGCACCGGCGGCAGGGCGTCGCGGCTCCGCCTGGCCAGGGCCCGCAGCCGGGCCACCAGCTCGCTGAAGGCGAACGGCTTGCCCAGGTAGTCGTCGGCCCCCAGGGTCAGCCCGTCGACCCGGTCGTCGACCGTGCCCGAGGCGGTCAGCATCAGGATGCGGGTCGGGGTGGCCTGGCCGGCCAGGGTGCGGCAGACCTGGTCGCCGTGGACGCCGGGCAGGTCGCGGTCGAGCACGACCACGTCGTAGCGGTTCAGGTCCAGCTTGGCCAGGGCGTCGGCGCCGTCGTGGCTGACGTCGACGGCCATGCCCTCGTGCCGCAGGCCGCGGGCGACGGCGGCGGCCAGCACGGCCTCGTCCTCGACCACCAGCACCCGCACGCCGCTCCTCCCTGGGCTTGTCCCTGGCCCGGCCAGCCTGCCCAGGGCGGCGTAACGCCTGCGTAAGGCATTCGCGAGACGGAGGCGTTAGGGCCGGCGGCGGAGGCTGGGCGCTGTCGGAAGCGACGGACGCTCCCAGGAGCGCCCAGGAGGAAGGAGCGGAGCAGTGATGCGACGCGTGACCCTGCTCGGCCTCGGGCTGGCCCTGGCCCTCGCCCTGGCCGCCTGCGGCACCCCGGCCGACGGCGACCAGGTGGCCAGCCTGTCGGGCGGCGACGCCACCACCACGACCAAGGGCACCGGCGACGACGGCAAGGACCCGCAGCAGCAGGCCATCGACTTCGCCAGGTGCATGCGTGAGCACGGCGTCGACATGCCCGACCCCGAGGTCGACGACCAGGGCCGGGTCAGGGTCCGGATCGGCGCCGGCGGCAACGGCCGGCGGCCCGACCCAAAGAAGCTCGAGGAGGCCCAGAAGGCCTGCGGCGGCCTGATGGGCGGCGGCGACGGGCCCGGCCAGCTCGACCCGGCGGCCCGGGACGCGATGGTCAGCTTCGCCAGGTGCATGCGCGAGCACGGCGTCGACATGCCCGACCCGACCGGCGACGGCCTGCTCATGCGCCGGGGCGAGGGCGGCCCCGACCCCGAGTCGGAGGAGTTCCAGCAGGCCGAGAAGGCCTGCGACCACCACCTGGCCGAGCTCGGCCGGCCGGAGGCCGGGTCGGGAGGCCAGGGGTGAGCGCCCGCCTGACCCGGAGGCTGGCCGTGGCCGCCGCGGCCGGGGTGGTGCTGTGCGGGGCCGCCTGGTGGACCGGGGCCAGGGCCGGCGGCCAGGCCGGCGGCGAGGGCGAAGGCGGCGAGGTGGCCACCACCACCGCCGAGGTGGCCAGGCGCACCCTGCGGGCCCAGGAGGAGGTCGACGGCACCCTCGGCTACGGCGAGGCCCGGGCGGTCGCCAACCAGCGCCAGGGCACCATCACCGCCCTGCCCGCCGAGGGGGCGGTGGTCACCCGGGGCAAGGCCCTGTACCGGGTCGACGGCAAGCCGGTGCCGCTGCTGTACGGCCGGCTGCCGGCCTGGCGGGCCCTGTCGGCCGGGGTCGACGACGGCCCCGACGTGCGCCAGCTGGAGCAGAACCTGGTCGCCCTCGGCTACGACCCCGACCGGGTGATCACCGTCGACCACCACTTCACCTGGGCGACCAGGGCGGCGGTGCGGCGCTGGCAGGAGGCCAACGGGCTGGAGGAGACCGGGACCTTCGCGCCGGGCGACGCCGTCTGGCAGCCCGGGCCGGTCCGGGTCGGTCAGCTGGAGGTGGCCGTCGGCGACAGCGCCCGCCCCGGCTCGAAGCTGCTCGAGGTCACCGGGACCGAGCGCCAGGTGCTGGTCGACCTGGAGGCCAGCCGCCAGCCGTACGTGCGGGCCGGCGACCGGGTCGACCTGGAGCTGCCCGGCGGCCGCACCACCAGCGGGCGGGTCGCCTCGGTCGGCAAGGTGGCCACCGTCCCCGCCGGGGACGGAGGCGGCGACGGCGACCCGACGGTCGAGCTGGTCGTCACCCTGGACGACCCCAAGGCCACCGGCCGCCTCGACCAGGCCCCGGTCGGCGCCTCGATCACCACCGAGGTCCGCGAGGGCGTGCTCGCGGTCCCGGTCAACGCCCTGCTCGCCCTGGCCGAGGGCGGCTACGCGGTCGAGGTCGAGCGGCAGGGCCGCCTGGAGCTGGTCGGCGTCGAGACCGGCCTGTTCGCCGACGGCCAGGTCGAGGTCGAGGGTGGTGGCCTGCGGGCCGGCGACCGGGTGGTGGTGCCGGTATGAAACCCGCCATCGAGCTGCGCGAGGTGGTCAAGCGCTACACCGGGCCGCCCGAGGTGGAGGTCCTGCGCGGGGTGAGCCTGACCGTCGAGGAGGGCGAGCTGCTGGCCATCGCCGGGCCCAGCGGGTCCGGCAAGTCGACCCTGCTGCACGTCATGGGCACCCTGGACCGGCCGACCGGCGGGACCGTCCTGGTGGCGGGCCAGGAGGTCGGCGAGCTGTCCGACCGGGCCCTCTCGGCCTTCCGGGCCGGGACCATCGGCTTCGTCTTCCAGCAGTTCTTCCTCCTGGAGGGGATGAGCGCGCTCGACAACGTGGCCACCGGCCTGCTGTACGGGGGCGTGCCCACGGCCGAGCGGCGGCGGCGGGCCGCCGAGGCGCTGGAGCGGGTCGGGCTCGGCCACCGGACGGCCCACAGGCCGACCGAGCTGTCGGGCGGCGAGCGCCAGCGGGTCGCGATCGCCAGGGCGGTGGTGGCCAGGCCGGCCATCGTGCTCGCCGACGAGCCGACCGGGAACCTCGACTCGGCCACCGGGGCCGGCGTGCTCGACCTGCTCGAGGAGCTGCACGCCGACGGCTCGACGATCGCGGTCATCACCCACGACCCGGCCATCGCCGCCCGCCTGCCCCGGCGGGTCGACCTCCGCGACGGCCGGATCGAGCGGGACGTCGTCGCCGGGGTGCCGGCATGAGGCCCCGCGACCTGCTCGGGGTGGCCGGGTCCGGGCTGGGCACGCGGCGGCTGCGGGCCGCCCTGTCGGCCCTCGGGATCGCCATCGGCATCGCGGCCATGGTGGCCGTGCTCGGCATCTCCGAGTCGAGCCGGGCCGACCTGCTGGCCCAGCTCGACGCCCTCGGCACCAACCTGCTCCGGGTCACCCCGGGCGAGACCTTCTTCGGGGACGAGGCCAAGCTGCCCAAGGAGTCGGTCGGCATGCTGCGCCGGGTCGGGCCGGTCGAGCGGGTGGCGGCCACCGGCAACACCGGGGCCAGCGTGCGCCGCAGCGACCGGATCCCCGAGGCCGAGACGGGCGGCATCAGCGTGCTCGCGGCCGACCCGGAGCTGCTCGGCACCCTCGGCGGGGAGCTGGCCGCCGGGCGGTTCCTGAACCGGGCCACCGCCCGCTACCCGGTGGTGGTGCTCGGGGCCAAGGCGGCCGAGCGGCTCGGGATCACCGCCGTGGGCCGCCAGGTCTGGCTGGGCGACCGCTGGTTCACGGTGGCCGGCATCCTGCGGCCGGTGACCCTGGCCCCCGAGATCGACCGGGCCGCCCTGGTCGGGTTCCCGGCCGCCGAGGCGTTGCTCGGGACCGACGGGTCGCCGGGCACGGTCTACGTCCGGGCCGACCCCGACCAGGTGGAGGCGGTGCGCGAGGTGCTCCCGGCCACCGCCAGCCCCGCGAGCCCGAACGAGGTCCGGGTCAGCCGGCCGTCGGACGCGCTGGCCGCCCGGGCCGCCGCCAACAGCGCCTTCACCTCGCTGCTGCTCGGGCTGGGGGCGGTGGCCCTGCTGGTCGGCGGGGTCGGGATCGCCAACGTGATGGTGATCTCGGTGCTGGAGCGGCGCTCGGAGATCGGCCTGCGCCGCGCCCTCGGCGCCACCAAGGGCCACGTCGGCGCCCAGTTCCTGGCCGAAGCGCTGCTGCTGGCCCTGGCCGGCGGCCTGGCCGGGGTGGTCCTGGGAGCGACCGTCACCGCCGTGTACGCCCTCGGGCGCGGCTGGTCGGTGGTCGTGCCAGCCCCGGCCATGGCCGGTGGCCTGCTCGCCGCCCTGGCCATCGGCGCCGTCGCCGGTCTCTACCCGGCCCTCCGGGCCGCCCGCCTGGCCCCGACCGACGCCCTCCGGACGGTCTAGGCCTCCGGGTCGGGGCTGGGCACCAGGTGCAGCCGCTGCTGGCCGGTGGCGCTGCGCTCGTCGAGGCGGCCGGCCAGCAGGACCACCGAGGCCCGGAAGGCCCTGATCTTGTCGACGATCTCGGACACGCTCTCCCTGACCACGTAGCGGCTGCCGTCGACCAGCGTCACCACCGTCTCCGGGGCGGCCTCGACCCGCTCGATCAGGTCGCAGTTCACCGCCACGCTGGCGCCGTGCAGGCGGGTCACGATGATCATGGATCCTACGGTCGGCAGCCGAGGGCCCGAGCTGAGCGCTACTCGAGCCAGAGGAGCGGCGACATGCGGCGGGAGCCGCTGCGCAGCTTGGCCTCGGCCCGGTCCATGGACTCCCACAGCTCCTGGATCTGGCGGTGCACCGCCTGGAGCTCGTCCGGGTCGCACCAGTCGTCCTCGATGGTGCGGACCAGATCGTGACGGTAGTCCTCGACGACCCCGCGCAGCTCGAGCGTTTTGTCGGCGAGGTTGCGAAGGTCGAGGGCCAGCCGTCGGACGAGCATGGGGTCCGTCATTCGAGAGTCACCCTCCAACCGTTCGAGCCTTGGTGCGAACGGAGCATACCGTCTGGAAGGGAACAAGACGGGGAAGCTCGGGGGAGATCCTGGAAATGTTATGCAGCCATGACCTGATCAAGCGAATCCGTTGCCTGAACGGGGATTCAGGCGGGTGAAGGCGCCGCCGAACCGGTCTCGGCGGCACGTTCCAGCAAGGGCCGCGGGGCCGCGTCGAGCCGGGCCCGGAAGTCGGAGCAGGCGGCGATGGCCGCGTGGTAGGCGGCCCGGCGCTTGGCCAGGCGGCCCTCGGGCCGGGGCTCGGCCGGGAGGGTGTCCGGGTCGAGGTGGGCGTTGAGCCCGTCCCGGAGCAGGATCAGGGCCTCGGCCCGGAGCTGGGAGACGCGCGACTCGGTGACCCCCAGCTCGCCGGCGATCTCCAGCATGGGCCGCTCCTCGTAGAAGTAGCCGATGACCACGGCCCGGAGCCGCTCGGGCAGGGCGAGCACGGCGTCGGACAGGTACGCCCGCCGCTCCCGGTCGACCAGCACGTGGTCGGGGGCCCGGTCGGCGCTGGGCAGCAGGTCGTCGGCCTCGCCATCGGCCACGATCGACTCGTAGTTCAGCACCGTGGCCCGGTGGACGTCGCCGACCAGCTTGTGGACCGCCTGGGCGTCGGTGCCCAGCTCGGCGGCCAGCTCGGCCTGGGTCGGGGCCCGGCCGAGCCGCCCGGTCAGCTCCTCACCGGCCTGCTGGAGCCGCCGGGCCCGCGAGCGGACCGAGCGGCTGGCCCAGTCCGAGTCGCGCAGCTCGTCGAGCAGGGCGCCGCGGATCCGGGTGGCGGCGTGGCGCTCGAAGCTGGCCCCCCGGTCGGGGTCCCAGCTCCTGGCCGCCTGGGCCAGGCCGAGCATGGCCGCCGACGAGAGGTCGTCGCGGTTGACATGGGACGGCAGCCGGCGGGCCAGCTCGTTGACCGCCTGGTTGGCCAGCTGGAGATGGGTACGGACCAGCTGGTCCTCGCTGGTGGAGCGCTCGGGCGTCATAGCTGAGGTCTCGACCACTCTCCGTGGCTGCCTCATCACCCGATTGGACGGTTACGCCCGGCCCTGCGGACTAGTCACCCCGGTCACACCCCGCGGTTCCGGTGTAGCCTCACCCTGCAGGCGAGCACGGGAGGTGGGTCGGGATGCCGCGGGTGGCGGTGGACGTGATGCTGAAGCGGGAGATCCTCGACCCGCAGGGCCAGGCGGTCGAGCGGGCCCTGCCGTCGCTCGGCTTCGCCGGGGTCTCCGACGTCCGCATCGGCAAGCACGTCGAGCTCACCGTCAGTGACGGCGACGGCGAGCAGGCGGCCCGCCAGGTGGCCGAGGCGCTGCTGGCCAACCCGGTGATCGAGGAGTTCTCCGTGCGCCTCCTGCCCGACTGAGCGGCCCGAGGTGGCCCGTCAGCTGATCGGCCGTCCCCGCCGGCTCACCCCGGACGAGGTGGCGGCCATCAAGGCCCGTCCCTGGCCGCGGCTGCCCTGGTGGCTGTGGCTGGCCGTGGCCGTCACCACCGTCACCATGGTGGTGGTGGCGGCCGGCATCTTCGGGTCGGTCCCCGACCAGCTCCCGGTGGCGGCCAGGCGCTCCCCACCGGCCGCGGGCCAGAGCCACGGCGTCGGCGACCTCCGCGTCCCCGTCATGGAGCCGGAGAACCGCGACCGGCTGGTCCGCCGCCAGGCCGGCTGCGCCCGGCTCGATCAGGTCACCCTGGTCGGGACGGCCGGCGAGGTGGTGCTGCTGGACGCGGCCGCGGCCAGGCTGTGCGCCCTGCGCTCGACCCCGCCGATCGAGCGGGCCCGGGCCGGGCTCCAGGAGGCGAGGGCGGAGGTCGCCTTCGCCAGGTTCGAGCTGACCATCAACGAGTCGACCACCGTCTTCGGGGCCGGGCCGCCGCAGGTCCTGGTCCACGCCAAGTTCCAGGAGGGCGAGGCCGCGGCCGACCGGGTCGCGGTCGTGCTGGCCCACGAGGGCGCCCACGTCGCCGAGGGGGGCCCGCCGGACGCGGCCGGCGAGCTGGCCGCCCGCACGGCCGAGCTGGAGGCCTGCACCCGCCTGTTCACCGGCGAGGCCCAGCCGAGCCGGGGCTGCGCCGACGCCGCCGCCCTGCTCTCGTCCGACGACGCCACCGCGACCCGGAAGCTGAAGGAGGCAGGGTACCGATGATTCCGGAGCTGGACTGGCCGGTCGGGCGGGCCGGGGTGGCGGTGGTCTGGCCGTCGGAGGTGGAGACGGCCTTCCTCGGCGGGGTCGACGGCGGCGACGAGTTCGAGGTGGCCTCGGTCACCAAGCTGATGACCTCGCTGGCCGCCCTGGCCGCGGTCGGGTCGGGCCGGATCGAGCTCGACCAGCCGGTCGCCGACGCCGGCGAGGGCGTCACCCTGCGCCACCTGCTGGCCCACGCCGCCGGCTTCCCCTTCGAGCCCCCCGGCCGCCAGCGGCCCCCGGAGCAGCGCCGCATCTACTCCAACATCGGCTTCCGGGTGCTGGCCGAGGCGGTCGCCGACGCCGTCGGCACGACCTTCGCCAGCTGGCTGTCGACCAGCGTGCTCGACCCCCTGGAGATGTCCGCGACCCGGCTCGTCCACCGCCGCGGCATCGACGGCGACCCGGCCGCCGGGGCCGCCTCGTCCCTCGACGACCTGGTCCGCCTGGCCCGCTGCCTGCTCGACCAGGGCGCCCCGGTCGTCGGTCCCGAGCTGTTCGCCGAGGCCACCTCGGTCCAGTTCCCCGGCCTGGCCGGCCTGGTGCCCGGGGTCGGCCGCTTCGACCCCTGCGACTGGGGCCTCGGCTTCGAGCTCCACGACGGCAAGCGCCCCCACTGGATGGGCGACCGCCGCTCCCCGTCGGCCTTCGGGCACTTCGGGGCCACCGGCTGCTTCCTCTGGGTCGACCCCGAGGCCGGCCTGGCCGCCGCCGCCGTCACCGACCGCGACTTCGACGACGGCAAGTGGGCGATGGCCACCTGGCCGTCCTGGTCCGACCGCCTGCCGGCCGGGGGGGCCCGGGGGGCTCAAGCCTAGCCCCCCGGTGGACCGGGGTGACCTGGTAGCCTCCGGGCCAGGTGGACGGCCGAGGCGAGGAGCCGAATTGCGGATCGGGGTGGTGACCTTCCCGGGGTCCTGCGACGACCGGGACGCCCGGGCGGCCGTGGCCTCGATGGGCGGCGACCCGGTGGCCCTGTGGCACGGCGACGGCGACCTCCGGGGCGTCGACGCGGTGGTCCTCCCGGGCGGCTTCTCCTACGGCGACTACCTGCGCTGCGGAGCGATCGCCCGGTTCTCCCCGGTGATGGGCGCGGTCGCCGGCTTCGCCCGCGACGGCGGGCCGGTCCTCGGCATCTGCAACGGCTTCCAGGTCCTCTGCGAGGCCGGCCTCCTCCCCGGGGCCCTGCTGCGCAACGCCGGCCTCCGCTTCGTCTGCCGCGAGGTCGAGGTCACCGTCGAGTCCACCGCCAGCGCCTGGACCTCGGCCTGCCCCCCCGGGACCTCGCTCACCATCCCGGTCAAGCACGGCGAGGGCCGCTACGTCCACGACGACCCCGCCGCCCTGGCCGCCGCCGGCCAGGTCGTCTTCCGCTACGCCCCCGGCCACAACCCCAACGGCTCCCTGGCCGACATCGCCGGCGTCCGCAACCCCGCCGGCAACGTCGTCGGCCTCATGCCCCACCCCGAGCACGCCGTCGACCCCCTCCTGGGCCCCACCGGCGGCCGCGGGCTGTTCGAGTCGGTCCTGACGGCCCGTGTCTAGCCTGATCGAGGGCCTCCACCGGCAGCTCGGGCTGACCGACGAGGAGTTCGAGCGGATCCTCGGGGTGCTGGGGCGGGAGCCGGGCCGGGCCGAGCTGGCGATGTTCTCGCTGATGTGGAGCGAGCACTGCTCCTACAAGTCGTCCAAGGTGCACCTGCGGCGGCTGCCCAGCGCCGGGGAACGGGTGCTGCAGGGGCCGGGGGAGAACGCCGGGGTGGTCGACCTGGGGGACGGGGTGGCCGCGGTGTTCAAGATCGAGTCGCACAACCACCCGTCGTTCGTGGAGCCGTTCCAGGGGGCGGCGACCGGGGTCGGGGGGATCATCCGCGACATCCTGGCCATGGGGGCGCGACCGGCGGCCAGCCTCAACTCCCTGCGGTTCGGCGACCCGGCCGAGCCGCTGCAGCGGCGGCTGCTCGAGGGGGTGGTGGCCGGGGTCGGCCACTACGGCAACTGCGTCGGGGTGGCAACGGTCGGGGGCGAGGTCGTCTTCGACCCCTGCTACGCCGGCAACCCGCTGGTCAACGCCCTGACCATCGGGTTCATGCCGGCGGACCGGCTGCTCAGCGGCCGGGCCGAGCAGCCGGGCGACCTGGCCGTGCTGATGGGGGCCAAGACCGGCCGGGACGGGATCGGCGGGGCCAGCGTGCTCGCCTCGGCCAGCTTCGAGGAGGGCGACGAGGCCAAGCGCCCCAACGTGCAGGTCGGCGACCCGTTCCAGGAGAAGCTGCTGATCGAGGCCTGCCTTGAGCTGGGGGAGCGGAGGCTGCTGCGCGGGCTCCAGGACCTGGGCGCGGCCGGGATCAGCTGCGCCGTCGCCGAGGTCGCGGCCAGGGCCGGGATGGGCATGGAGGTCGACCTGGACGCGGTGCCCCTGCGCGAGCCGTCGATGGAGGCCTGGGAGGTGCTGGTCTCGGAGTCCCAGGAGCGCATGCTGGCCCTGGTCGACCCGGCCCGGCTCACCGACGTGCTCGAGGTCTGCCGGCGCTGGGGGATCCTGGCCAACGTCCTCGGGGAGATGACCTCCGGGGGGACGCTGCGGGTGCGGTTCCGGGGCGAGGTGGTGGCCGAGGTCCCGGCGGCCAGCCTGGCCGACGACGGGCCGGTGTACCACCGCCCGATGGCCGCGCCCTCGCCGCCGCCCGCCGGTCCGGGGGCCGAGGTCCCGCTGGACGCCGACCCGGCCGGGGCCGTGCTCGCCCTGGCCGGCGACCCGACCTGCGCCTCCAAGCGCTGGGTGTGGGAGCAGTACGACCGCTTCGTGGGCCACGGCACGGTCGCCGGCCCGGGCAGCGACGCCGCCGTGCTCCGGGTGCCCGGGACAAGCCATGCGGTCGCCCTGGCCACCGACGGCAACGGCCGCCACGCCGCCCTCGACCCGGCCGCCGGGGCCGCCCTGGCCGTCGCCGAGGCCGCCCGCAACGTCGCCTGCACCGGCGCCCAGCCGGTCGCCGTCACCAACTGCCTCAACTTCGCCAGCCCCGAGCGGCCCGAGGTGATGGGGTCGTTCGCGGCCGCCGTCGACGGCCTGGCCGCCGCCTGCCAGGCCCTCGGGCTCCCCGTGACCGGCGGCAACGTCAGCTTCTACAACGAGTCGTCCGGCCGCCCCATCCACCCCACCCCGATCGTCGGCGTCCTCGGCCTGCTCGCCGACCCCGCCACCGCGGTCCCCTCCGGCTTCCCCCGGCCCGGCCTCGACGTCTGGCTCCTGGGCGAGACCCGGGTCGAGCTCGGCGGCTCGGCCTGGCAGCGCCTCACCACCGCCCGCCTCGAGGGCCGCCCCCCCATCCTCGACCTGGCCGCCGAGGCCAGCCTCCACCGCCTGCTGACCGGCCTGGCCGGCCGCCGCCTGCTCGCCGCCGCCCACGACCTCTCCGACGGCGGCCTGGCCGTCGCCCTGGTCGAGGCCACCCTGGCCGCCGGGGTCGGCGCCACGGTCGCCCTGCCGCCCGGCCTGCCCCCGCTGGCCGCCCTGGTCAGCGAGTCGGCCTCCCGGGTGCTCGTCGCGGTCGCCCCCGAGGCGTCCGGCGACCTGTCGACCCTGGCCGCCGAGGCCGGCGTCCCGGCCACCCGCCTGGGCGCCACCGGCGGCGACCGCCTGGTCGTTCCCGGCCTCCTCGACCTCCCCCTCTCCCAGCTCCGCGACGCCTACGAGGGCGCCCTGCCCCGCGCCCTCGGCGAGCCGGCCTGAGCGGATCGGCCGCCGGCTCAGCGAAATCTCAGTGGTCCGTGCGACAGTGGATGGAGGACGTCGGCTGGCCGGAGGACCGCATGGGTGGATGGCGGCGAGCCGGCGT
>CALGFH010000034.1 GCA_937881255.1 uncultured Actinomycetes bacterium | reverse complement strand
CTCCTCCAGCACCGTGCGCGCGTCCTGCTCGGCCTGGGCCCGCATCTCCTCGGCCGCCTGGAGGGCGTCCTCCTCGACCCGCGCCCCCTCGCTCCTGGCCTCTTCGAGGATCCGGCGGGCGTCGCCCTCGATCTCGCCGGCCCGGTGCTCGGCCGCCTTGATGATCTCGGCGGCCTCCTGCTCGGCGGCCTCGACCGTCTCCTGGGCCCGGTCGGCCGCGTCGGCCAGCATGTTCTCGGAGGACCGGCCGGCCTCCTCGAGGATGCTGGCCACGTGCGTGCCGAGGTGGCTGAAGGACGGGGCGCCCTTGTTCTCGATCTGCACCCGGTAGGCACGCTTCTCGGCCTCGTCGGCCCGAAGCCGTTCCTGCTCGATCTGGCTGGCCACCTCGGCGGCCCAGATCTCCACCTGGCGGCGGTCGAAGCCCCGAAGGACGACCATGAAGTCAGGCATGTCGACCTTCGGCTCACTAGGCATCTGTGGCTCGAACGCGCTCACGGGGGAGACCTCCCTCTCTGCGGATTGGGGACCGGATACGAAAATACTATCTCGCCGGACGACCCGCCCGTACGCGCGATAGCCTACCGCCCATGCCACGGACAACCGAAACCAGCAATATTCGGCCAACTGTCGAGGCCGAGCATTTCTTCGCCGTCGACATCCGGTCCGCCCTGGTCATCGCGGTCGAGGAGTTCCCGGAGGCCCGCCGTCCGGCCTACAAAGTCCGCCTCGACCTGGGCCCCCTCGGCGAACGGGTCGCAAGCGCCCAGATCACCACCTACCGCCCCGAGGAACTCGTCGGCTCGACCGTCGTCTGCGTGGTCAATTTCCCCCCCAGGCGAATCGCCGGCTTCAAGTCCGAAGTCCTAATCCTCGGCGTCTACGACCCCGACGGCACCGTCATCCTGCTCCGCCCCGACCGCCCAGTCCCCCCGGGCCACCGGGTCGGCTGACCCGGGAGCCGCGGAAGCGGAGCGGCAGGAGAGGGGCGAGGCCCCCAGCGGGGGAGCAGGAGGGAGGCGAGGGCCCTCAGCGGTGGCGGCGGCAGGGGGGCGAGGCGTCAGCGGGGGGCGGTTCCGGCGAAGGAACCGGTGTGGCGGCTGGGGCGCCGGGGTCGGGAGGGGCGGGCTTCGGGGCGGCCGCGGGCTTCGCCGGGAGGCCAGGCGTGGCGGTGGCGGCCGGGGTCGTAGCGGAGCTGGAGGAGGGCACCGCCGATCGCGGGGCTGGCCAGGCGGCCCCGGACGCCGAGGAGCTCGGCCTTGCCGGCGGCCCCCTCCAGCCAGCGGGTGACCAGGTTGACCTCGTCGGCCAGGTGGCGGGGCGGGGGACCGTCGAACAGCTCCGGCGGCGCGGCCAGCGCGAGCAGGCGCTCGACCCCCGGCTGGTCGCCGGCGGCGACCAGGCCGACGGCGGCCAGCTGACCGCGGCGGACCACGGTCACCTCCCGCCCGTCGCGATGGGGGCGGGCGAGGATGATCTCCTCGGCCCCGGCCAGGGCGGCCGCCCGCCGCGCCTCGGCCAGGGCGCGGGTCAGCGCCTCCAGCCGATCCCGGGCTCCCGCCGCCTGCTCGTAGCGCTGCTCGGCCGCGTAGGCGGCCATGCGCCGGCGCAGCGGGCCCAGCACCGGCTCCGGGTCGCCGTCGAGTGCCGCCTCCAGGGTGGCCACCAGGGCGGCGTAGCCCTCCTGGCCGACCGCCCCGGTGCAGGGGCCGAGGCAGCGGCCCAGCTCCAGCAGGGCGCAGGCCGACCCACCGCCGCGGGCCCCGATCCGCATGGTGCAGCGGCGCAGCGGCAGGGCGTCCTCGATCGCCGCCTTGACCAGCTCGGCCTGCCCGGCCGAGCCGAACGGCCCCAGGTAGCGGGCGCCGTCGGGCTGGACCCGGCGGACCAGCGACAGGCGCGGGAACCGCTCGCGGGTCAGCTTGAGGTAGCAGTAGCGCTCGGGGTTGCGGCTGCGCCGGTTGTAGCGAGGGCGGTGGTGCTGGATCAGCCGGACCTCACGGACGCTGGCCTCCAGCTCGGTCGCGCACGGCTGGTGGTCGATGGCCGCCAGCTCCCGCAGCAGGTCGGCGATCTTGACCCGCCCGTCACCCGAGAAGTAGCTGCGGACCCGCGTCCGGAGGTCCTTGGCCTTGCCGACGTACAGGACCCGACCGGCGGCGTCGCGGAACAGGTACACCCCGGGGCAGCGCGGCAGCCGGTCGGCCAGATGCACCTTCTTGAAGCTGGCCCCGGCCCTGGCCGAGGGGAACTCGATCAGGTCCTCGAGGGCGAGCACCCCGAAGGAGCCGGCCCGCTCCAGCAGGCTGTGGAACACGTCGACGGTCGCCTTGGCGTCGGTCAGGGCCCGGTGGCAGGGGGCGACCGTCGCCCCGAGGTAGGCGGCCAGGGTGGCCAGGCGGACGTTGGGCACCTCGTCCCGGGGGAGCAGCTTGCGGGCCAGCCGGGCGGTGCACACGACCCGGTTGGCCATGCGCTGGTAGCCGTGCCGCTCCAGGTTGGCCTGGACGAAGCGCCGGTCGAAGGAGGCGTTGTGGGCGACCAGCACGGCGCCGCCGAGGAACTCGAGCAGGCAGGGGAGCACGACCTCGATCGGCTCGGCCTCGGCCACCATCCCGTTCGTGATGCCGGTCAGGGCGCTGATCAGCGGCGGGATCGAGACCTCGGGGTTGACCAGGGTGTGGAAGGTGCCGAGGACCTCGCCGCCGCGGATCTTGACCGCGCCGACCTCGGTGATCCGGTCGTTGGCGGGTGATCCGCCGGTGGTCTCGAGGTCGAGCACGACGAACTCGACATCGAGCAGCGGGGTCCCGAGGTCGTCGAGGCGACCCTGGATGGCGACGGATGCGGCGGGCATCCCGGCGGTTCCTTTCGTCCGCTCTGGGCTGGTGGCCAGACGCTAGACGAACACGTGTTCGAGGTCAAGCACCAAGCGCCCACTGGGGACAATCGCGCGAGAACGGGCCGCGGGGCTCAGGCGCGCCGGGCGACCACGGCCATGCCGAGGCCGAGGGCCAGGAACCCGAGGGCGAGCACCGCGGCCAGCCGTTCCGGGGCGACGGCGGCCAGCACGGTCGCCGCGGCCAGGCAGGCGAAGAACAGCGGCCCGGCCGCGGCCCGGACCACGACGTCGGGCAGGGCCGGGGCCGGGAGCCCGCCGCGGCGCATGGCCCGGCGGACGGCGAGGGCGACGTCCATCCGTCCGGCCGCCGACGCCTCGACCACCAGGCGGCGCCAGAACACCGCCGGGCCCGACGCCCGCTCCAGCCCGGCCAGCAGGGCCCGCACCCCGGCCAGGTCGCCGAGGCGCAGCAGGGCGGTGGCCCGGATGGCCAGGGCCTCGCCGCCACCGGCATGGCCGGCCCGGCCGGCCAGCTCCTCGGCCAGGGTCGGGTCGCCGGCGGTCAGGGCCACGGCGGCGCAGCGGGCCAGGTGCTCGCCGCCGACGGCCGGATGGCTGGCCGCCCGGTGGGCGTGGGCCAGGGCCAGCTCAGGGGCCAGCGACCCGGGCAGCAGGTAGGCGGCCGCGAGCAGGCTGAGCGCCTCGGCGCCTCGCTCGGGGTCGTCCGCGGCGCGCGTGAAGCAGGCCATCGCCTCGCGGATCCTGCCGGTGGCCACGTGCTGGCGACCGGCTTCGACCAGCTCGTGCGCTCCCACCGCGCACCTCCTACCTGTCGGCCCACCGCGAGGGCCGCGGTGATCGCAATCGTAAGCGAAAGGGGGGCCGCCGCGGCAGGGGGACAAAGCGGACTCAAGAGCGGTTCGGCTCGACTTCAGGGTGGGAGAGGGGCTGTGTATGACCCAGGGAGGGCGAATGCCCCTTCGGTGCAGATGGGCTGAGGAACCCGGGGACGCGAATGGCCCTTCGTGGGGGGTGTGGACAACCCGGGGACGCGAATGCCGCGGTGGGCTACCCTCCCAGTCGGGGCTCCCGGTAGCGGAACCGGGGGGTCGAGCGCGGGCACAACCGGGGGTCGAGCGCGGACTCAGCCCGGCGTCAGCCCAGGGTCAGGCGCGGGCGGATTCGGCGAGGGCGCGGACCTCGTCGGGGGTGGCGGCGATGGCGACCACGGCGCGGGGGTCGATGCGGCGGATCAGGCCTTCGAGGACCTTGCCGGGGCCGAGCTCGACGTAGCTGGTGGTGCCGAGCTCGCGGAGGCGCTCGACGCAGCTGGTCCAGTGGACCGGGTTGGTGAGCTGGCGGGCCAGGAGGCGGCCGGCCTGGCGGCCGCTGCGGACCACCCGGGCCTTGGCGTTGGAGACCAGGGGCACCTCGAGGCGGGTCAGGTCGATCCGGTCGAGGGCCTCCTTGAAGGGGCGCTTGGCCGCGTTCATCAGCGGGGTGTGGAAACCGCCGCCGATCGGCAGGGCCAGGACCCGCTTGGCCCCGGCGGCCAGGGCCAGCCGGGCCGTCTCCTCGACCGCCTCCGACTCGCCCGAGATGACCACCTGGCCGGGGGCGTTGGAGTTGGCCAGGAACACCTTGCCGACCTGGCGGCGCACGGTGCGGCAGAGCTGGCCGACGGTCTTGTCGGGCAGCCCGAGCACGACCCGCATCACCCCGGTGCCGCCGGCCTGGTGGGCCAGCTCGGCCCGGCGCACGACCAGCTCGAGGCCCTGCTCGAAGCTGACCCCGCCGGCCGCGAACAGGGCGGCGTACTCGCCGAGGGAGTGCCCGGCGACCAGGTCGGGCCGCAGGCCCTCCTCGCGGGCCAGCATGTTGCAGGCGGCCGAGTGGACGTAGATGGACGGCTGGGCCTTGCGGGTGTCGGAGAGGGCGGCGTCACCGGACTCCAGGACCTCGATCACGTCCCAACCGAGGATCTCGGACGCCCGGACGAACGGCCAGCCGGCCGGGTCGTCGGCCCACGGGGCACCGCTGTTCTTCGCGATTCGGCCCTGGCCAGGGAAGGTGAAGGCGATCTTTTCCACAGGGCAAGCATCCTACCTAAGAGGGGTTGCAAACAAATAGCCGTTCAGTACGACCCTTGGACCGCCGCCGCGGTTACCCTTGACGGCAACCTCGTCCAGGCTCGCCCAGGAGGACTCGTGCTCGACCACCTTCCCGGACCAGGCGAACGCCTGCGCTGTGCCGCCTGCGGCAACCTGACCCGCTTCGACGTGGTCACCAGCCGGCGCACGTCCGGCTTCTGGCACTACACCGTGGCCGGTGAGCTCACCGTGGAAGAGGAGCGCGACATGGCCGTCCGGGCCGAGGAGGTCCGCTGCCGCTGGTGCGGGTCGGTCGGCGACGTCGAGGTCGTCCCCGTGATCGGCGAGCCGACCTCGGCCGAGCGGTGAGCGGGCCGGTGGACCCGGAAGGGCGGCGCCCCCGCCCGCTGCCGGCGGCGCAGCCCGAGCCAGCGGTACAGGCCGAGCCGGCCGCCAGGGCTGACCCGCCGGGTGCGAAGGCCGAGCCGCCGGGCGCGAACGGTGGGTCGGGGGGTCCGGGGCCGCTGCCGGAGGTGCCCGAGGGGCTCCTGAGCGGGTACCTGGACGCGGCCCTGGCCACCTTGCGGGCCGCCGACCAGGGAGAGCTGCCCGGGCCGTTGCGGCAGTACCAGACCTGGACCCCCAAGCGGCTGCGGCACCAGCGGGTGCTCGGGCTCGTCCGCCGGACTCTCGACCTCGACCAGAGCTTTAGGAAGGCTGTGGACGAGCGGGTCCTGCAGGAGGAGGAGGCGCTGGCCCGGCTGCTCCGGGCGGGCCGGCACGCCGAGGCGCTGGCCAGCGGCGAGACCCCTGAGGCGGTGGCCAGGGTCGGGCTGGCCCTCGGCGCCGACGGCGAGGCCGCCGTGCAGGCGGCGGTGGCCGCCGCCGCGACCAGCCAGGCCAGGGCCGAGGCGGCGGCCGTGCGGTCGGCCCTGGCCGGGGCCGAGAACGAGCTGGACGCGGCCAGGGAGCGGGCCGAGACCGAGGCCGCCGCGGCCAGGGCGGCCCGCGACGAGCTGCGGGCGGCCAAGGAGGAGCAGCGGCGGGTCGAGCGGGAGCGGCGATCCCTGGCCGATCGGGTCGAGGGACTGGAGCGTGAGCTCGCCCAGGCGGCGGCGGCGGCGCGGGCCACCCGGGACGAGGCCGCGGCCGAGCAGCGCCGCCTCAGCGGTCGCGTGGCCGAGCTGCAGGCCCGGCTGGCCGAGTCGCAGCGGAACTACCGGGCCCTGCGCCGCTCCTCGGGGCAGGTCGACCCGGCGGTGGCCGAGGCGGTCGGAGCCCTGGAGCGCGACCTCGACACCCTGCGCCCGGCCGCCGGGCTCACCGAGGAGGGCACCGGGAGCCGTGCGGGCGGGGGCCGTGGGGGCGGGAACGCCGGGGTCGCCCCGGCCCGCCGGCCCGACCGGCGCAGCCCGCTGCCGGTTCCGGGGGGACGGGGCGCCGACGACCCGGAGACGCTGGCCGCCTGGATGGGCACGGACGGGGTGCTGGTGCTGGTCGACGGCTACAACGTGACCAAGCACCCGCTCGGGTTCGCCGACCGGGGCCTGGAGGACCAGCGGACCCTGCTCATCGACCTCTGCCGCCGGCTCGCCCGGCGCTTCGGCGCCGAGCTCACGGTGGTCTTCGACGGCGGGACCGTCGGCCCCATCCCGACCCGCCTCCCCCTCGGCCCGGTCGAGGTCGTCTTCACCGACGCCGGCCGCACCGCCGACGACGAGATCGTCGTCCGGACAAACGCCGCCCCACCCGATCGCCCGGTCGTGGTCGTCACCTCCGACAACGAGCTCCGCGCCCGGGTCACCGCCCTCGGCGCCACCGTCACCCGTTCCCCCTCCCTCCTCGGCCTGGCCACCGCCCGCTGACCCGAGCGGGAAGGAGGGACACCCGAGGGCGGGACCGGGGAGGGAGACCCCGGCGGATCGGGGAGCGACCTGAGCGAGACGGGGGAGCCGCCCGGGCGGGGCGAGGGAGCGGCCCGAGCGGGATGGAGAGACCCGGCAGGATAGCGAGAGACCCGGCAGCAGGATGGAGGAAGACCTGAGCCGGTCCGGGAGGCGTCCCAGGCCGGAAGGGGAGAGGCGAGTCCCCGGGCGGGCCGAATGGAGACTCTCCGGGACAAGGGGTAGAGACCCAGGCGTTACCGGAAACCGACCTGCCACGACCTCGACCTCGACCCCGACCCGCGACCCGCGCTCGTCCGACCCCCGACCCGCGACCGCACGAACCGCGGCCCGGCGACCCGGCGGCCCCTCCCAGCGACCCCTAGGAGGCGCGGGCGGCGCCGTTGTGGCGGCGGTGGGCGACCACCTGGGGAGTCAGGCCGTGGGCGGTGAGGGTGTCGAAGGCGGCTTGGAGGTCGGCGTCGAGGCCGGTGGCGGCGGCAGGGAGGGAGTCGTTGCCGAGGCGGACGACCCGGGCGTTGCGCTCGCCAAGGAAGAACTCGACCAGGCAGTCCCGGCACTCGGTGCCGCCGGGGCAGTCGTCGCAGCTGATCCGCAGTGGCTCCTCGCGTCCCATGTCAGTGATCCCTCTCTGGTTGCCGTCGGGGTCCGGCTTCGTCGGGAGCACCGTATCGGGGGGGTGTGACAACGGTCGTGCGGCCGGTTTGGCGGGTGTGGAGAACTTGCACGCGTGATTCCACTTCGCTACGGTGCGGCGGCCGCGTCCCCTGTTGCGAAGGCAACTACCTGATCAGGTTGCCGGAACGACCGGAGCGACGCCGCGGGGGCCGGCCGCCCCTCGGTTGCTCCGGCCGAAGGCTACGGCCCCCGCTTCCCCCGGGTGGGGGCCGTAGCCGCCTCTTTTGCCCGGTCGTGGGCGCCCAAGACCAGTCCTGGCGGATACCATGATCATTCATGGATCCCACCGACCCAGGCGGCCAGCCGCCGGTGCCCGAGCGACCCTCGCCGCCCCGGCCCGCCTGGCCGCCGCCACCGCCGGCCGCGCCCTGGCCGGGCCAGCCGCCCGGGTCGGCGCCACCCGGCCAGCAGGGCTGGGCGGCCCCGCCGGCCCCGACCGGCTGGGGAGCGCCCCCGGGCCAGGGGCCGCCGCCAGCTCCCCAGGGGCCGCCGGCCTGGGCGCAGCCCCCGATCCCGCCCGCGACCGGCTGGCCGCCGGTCTGGGGGACACCCACCCCGCCGCCGAAGCGGCGGGCCGGCCGGATCGTGGCCGCGGTGGCCGGGCTGCTGGTGGTCGCCCTGGTGGCCGCCTTCCTGGTGGTTCGCTCCGGCGACCAGGGAGAGCAGGCCCGGCAGGCGGTCGGGCAGCGGCCGGCGACCAAGCTCCCGCCCGACCCGGCCACCGACCTGCCCAAGCTGCTGGCCAAGCGGGCCAAGGCCGTGCTCGATGACGACCGGGCGGCCTTCCTGGCCACCGTCGACAAGCGCCAGAAGACCTACTACCAGGGCCAGGCGACCCTGTTCGCCCGCATGCGCACGGCGCCGTTCTCGGCCTTCGCCTACCGCCTCGACCCCAACGACCTGCGCTCGGGGGCAAAGCTGCGGCGCCACTACCGCGCCGACCAGGTGCAGCTGGCCCCGGTCCAGGTCCGGTACCGGTTCGAGGGCCAGGACAGCAGCCCGGTGCTGGCCCGTGAGTCCTTCGCCTTCGTCCTGACCGGCTCCGGCTGGCGCATCGCCGGCCCCGGCGACCGCCGCATGAGCCGCCGCGACGACGTCGAGATCTGGGACAGCGGCCAGGTGCGGACCGCCCGCAGCCCTCGCACCCTGATCGTCCACCACCCCGGCCAGGAGGACCTGGCCCAGCGGCTGCTGCAGGCCGCCGACCGCGCCTACGGCCAGGTCGGGGCCGCCTGGACCGGCAAGTGGGAGCGCAAGGCGGTGATCCTCGTCCCCCGCGACCAGGACGAGGCCGAGCGGCTGGTCGGCGCCCGCGACCTGTCCCGGGTGGCCGCCGTCGCCTCCTCCTCGGTCGAGTCGGGATCGACCGAGGCCGAGAAGGTGCTCGGCAACCGGATCGTGGTCAACACCAGCAACGTGGTCCGCTACAACATGCTCAACCTCCAGATCCTCCTCACCCACGAGATGACCCACGTCGCCACCCGCACCCTCGGCGACGGCGTGCCCCTGCTGCTGGTCGAGGGGTTCGCCGACTACGCCGCCCTGAAGCCGGTCGGCTTCTCGTTCGCGTCCACCCGCCCGGCCCTGAACCACCGGGTCGACACCGGCGGCTTCGACGGCGTCCTGCCCAGCGACGCCGAGTTCCGGAGCGGTGACGCGGCGGTCGCCTACGACGAGGGGTCGGCGTTCTGCCAGTGGGTGGCCGCCACCTTCGGCAGCGGCAAGCTCCAGGCCCTCTACCGGGAGTTCCGCGGCTCCGGCTCGACCAGCACGTCCGAGCTCGACCGGGGCTTCAAGGACGTCCTCGGCATCTCCCGCCGGACCGCCGAGCGCCGCTGGGCGGCGTGGGTCCGCGACCAGCTCAGCCGGTCTTGATCGCCGTGCCCCGGCCTCCGGCGGCCGACCCGCTGGCGGCCTTCACCGAGGACGAGGTGCGGGCCTGCGTCGACTACGCCAAGCCCCGCCAGCGATGGGGGCTGGCCGGCTACGGCACCGACCTGCTGGTGCTCGCCGCCCTCGCCCTCACCGGGCCCGGCCGGGCCGTGGTCAGGGGGGTGGCCGGGCTGGCCGGGACGTGGGCGCCGGGGCGGGTGGTGCTGGCCACCCTGGCCGTGCTGGCCGTGCGGGCCGGGGTCGGGCTGCCGTTCTCGATCCGGGCCTTCCGCCAGGACGCCCGGGCCGGGCTGGCCACCCAGGGCCTCGGCGGCTTCCTGCGCGACTGGGCCAAGGGCCGGGCGGTCGGCCTGGTCCTGACCGTCCTGCCCCTGGCGGCCCTGGTCCTCGGGGCCCGCTGGCAGCCGCCCGGCTGGCCCCTGGTGGCGGCGGCCGTGGCCGCCCTCCTGGTCCTGGCCCTGGCGGTGGCCGGGCCGGTGCTGATCGAGCCGCTGTTCAACCGGTTCAGCCCGCTCGACCCGGGCCCGCTGCGGGCCCGGCTGCTGGAGCTGGCCGCGACCATGCGGGTGCCGGTGGGCGACGTGCTCGTGGCCGACGCCAGCCGCCGCACGACCAGGGTCAACGCCTACGTCTCGGGGCTCGGCCGGACCCGCCGGGTGGTCGTCTACGACACCCTGCTGGCCGCGGCCGGCCCCCGCCCACCCGACGGGTCGAGCAGCGGGTCCGACGAGGTCACCCTGGTCGTGGCCCACGAGCTGGCCCACGTCCGCCACCGTGACGTGCTCTGGGGGACCGTCGGGGCCGCCGCCCTGGCCGCGGTGTCGGTGCTGGCCGCCATCGCCCTGTTCGACCTCGCCCCGGTCCAGCGGGCGCTCGGGGTGACCGGGCTGGGGGACCCGCTGGCCGCGCCCGGCCTGCTGCTCCTGGCCGCCGTGGGCGGCCTGGCGGCGGCGCCGGTGGCCAGCGCGATCAGCCGCTGGGCCGAGGCCAGGGCCGACTGGGTCGCCCTGGAGGTGACCCGCGACCCGGCCACCGCGGTCGCCGTCGAGCGGCGGCTCGCCCTGGAGAACCGGGCCGACCTGCGCCCCAACCGGCTGCTGATGGTGATGTTCGCCAGCCATCCGACGACGATGGCGCGGATCGCGCAGGCGTGGCACTGGGCCGAGCGCCACTAGCCACTAGAATGCCCGGGCCGTGAACCTGCTGCTCGTCACCAACGACTTCCCACCCCGGTCCGGGGGAATCCAGCAGTACTGCCACAACCTCGTGCGCCGACTGCCGGCCGACCGGGTGGTGGTGTATGCCCCGGCCTGGCCGGGCGCGGCGGCGTTCGACGCCGCCCAGCCGTTCCGGGTCGTGCGCCACCCGGGGCGGACGATGCTGCCGACACCCGACGTCCTGCGCCGGACGGTCGCCCTGGCCAGGGAGGTGCGGCCCGACCTGATCTGCTTCGGGGCCGCCTTCCCGCTCGGCCTGCTGGCCGGGCGGATCACCCGGGCCACCGGCGTGCCCTGTGCCGGCTTCACCCACGGGGTCGAGGTCGCCGTCGGGCGGGTCCCGCTGGCGAGCCGGCTGCTGGTCCGGGTGGCCGGTCAGCTGCGGCTGCTCACCGCCGTCAGCCACTGGTCGGCGGCCCGGGTGCGGCGGGCGGTGCGCGGCCGCTGCCCGGTCGAGCTGCTCCCGGCCGGGGTCGACGCCGGCGCCTACCACCCGGCGGTGGACGGGCGGGCGGTGCGCGAGCGCCACCGGCTCGGGTCCGACCCGGTGTGCGTGTGCATCTCCCGGCTGGTGCCCCGCAAGGGCCAGGACCGGCTGATCCAGGCCTGGCCGGAGGTGGTGGCCAAGGTCCCGGAGGCGCGGCTGCTGCTGGTCGGGGGTGGGCCGTACGCGCGCCGGCTGGGCCGGCTGGCCGCGGCCAGCCCGGTGGCCGGCCGCATCCACCTGGCCGGCGAGGTGGCCTGGGAGGAGCTGCCGGCCCACTACGCCGCCGGGGACGTGTTCGCCATGCCGTGCCGGACCCGCTGGCTGGGGCTGGACCTGGAGGCCCTCGGGGTGGTGTTCCTGGAGGCGGCCGCCACCGGGCTGCCGGTGGTGGCCGGGCGCTCGGGCGGCGCCCCCGAGACGGTCGTGGAAGGCGAGACGGGGACGGTGGTCGACGGGCGCCGGCCCGGGCCGGTCGCCGCCGCCGTGGCCGGGCTGCTGGCCGACCCGGACCGGGCCCGGGCCATGGGCGCGGCCGGCCGGCGCCGGGTCGAGGCCGAGTTCGCCTGGGGAGCGGTCGTGGCCCGCCTCGAGCAGCTCCTGGCCGAGGCGGCCGCCGGGGCCGCGCGGTGAGGACCTCGTGGGCGCGGGCGCCGCTGCGGATCAGCTTCGCGGGCGGGGGCACCGACGTGCCGCCGTACCCGCAGACCCACGGCGGAGCGGTCCTGTCGGTCACCATCGACCGCTGCGCCACCGCCGAGCTGCGCCCCCGCCGTGACGGCGACTACCACGTGGAATCCCACGACCTCCGGTCGCGGGCCGCCTTCGCCCCCGACGAGCTCGGCTTCAACGGCCACCTCGACCTGGTCAAGGCGGTCCTGCGCGACCTGGCGGCGCGCCGGCCGGGGCGGGGGCTCGACCTCACCCTGGCCACCGACGCCCCGCCCGGGTCGGGCCTGGGGTCGTCGTCGGCGCTGGTGGTGGCCATGCTGGCCGCGGTCGGGACGGCCACCGGGCGGCGCTGGTCCCCGGCCGAGCTGGCCCGCACCGCCTACCAGGTCGAGCGGATCGACCTCAAGATCGAGGGCGGCATGCAGGACCAGTACGCCGCCGCCTACGGCGGGCTCAACTTCATCGAGTTCGCCGGCGACGACCAGGTCGAGGTCCGCCCGCTGCCGGTGGCGGCCGAGGTCCTGGAGGCGCTGGAGCGCTCGCTGGTGCTCGCCTGGTCGGGGGACAGCCGCACCGACGACGGCATCCTGCGCCGCCAGGTCGACGGGGTCCTGCTCGGCTCCGAGCGCAGCCTGGCCAGCCTGAGCGGGCTCAAGGCGCTGGCCGAGGCGATGCGCGACGCCCTGCTGGCCGGGGATCTGGCCAGCTTCGCCGAGGGCCTGCGCCAGGGCTGGGAGCACAAGCGCCAGCTGGCCGCCGGGATTGCCACCCCGCGGCTGGAGGAGCTGTACGAGGTCGGCCGGGCCGCCGGGGCGGCCGGGGGCAAGGTCCTGGGCGCCGGCGGGGGAGGGTTCATGCTGTTCGCCGGGCCGCCGGAGGGCCAGGCCCGGATGGTGGCCGCCCTGGAGCGGGCCGGCGCCCCCTGCTCCCCGGTCCGCTTCGACCTGCGCGGCGCCCTCGACACCAGCCGGCGAGCCCGGGGGGCGCGATGAGCGACATCGGCGGGTACCTGGCCAGCTCGGCGGCGGTGGCCGCGGCCCTGGCCGAGCGGCCGGGGGTGGCCGCCGTGGAGCGGGCCGCCCGGCTGGTCGCCGACGCCCTGGCCGGCGGCGGCCAGGTGCTGTTCTGCGGCAACGGCGGCAGCGCGGCCGACGCCCAGCACCTGGCGGCAGAGCTGATGGGACGCCTGCAGCTGGAGCGGCCGGCCTACCGGGCGGTCGCCCTCACCACCGACACCTCGGTGCTGACCGCGGTCGGCAACGACTACGGCTACGCCGACGTGTTCGCCCGCCAGGTCGAGGGGCTGGGCCGGCCCGGGGACGTGCTGGTCGCCATCACCACCAGCGGCCGCTCCGAGAACGTCCTGCGGGCGGCGGCCGCCGCCCGGGCCAAGGGCATGCACGTGGTCGCCTTCCTCGGCCCGGCCGCCTCGCCCCTCGACCAGGCGGCCGACCTGGCCCTGCACGTCGACGGCGACATCGCCGGGCTGGTCCAGCAGGGCCACATCACCATCGGCCACGCCCTCTGCGGCTGGGTCGAGCAGCGCCTGGCGGTGCGATGAGGGCGGGCGCATCCGACGCGGCCCGCGAGAAGGCGGAGCGCCAGCCGAGCCGGCCGGCGGTGTTCCTGGACCGGGACGGCACCCTGGTCGAGGAGGTCCCCTACCTGCACGACCCGGGGCGGGTGGCGCTCCTGCCCGGCGTGGCCGCCCTGGGCGGGCTGGCCGCCGCCGGCTACGCCCTGGTGGTGGTGACCAACCAGGCCGGGGTGGCCCGCGGCCTCTACGACGAGGCGGCCGTGGAGGCCGTCCACCGCCGCCTGGCCGAGCTGCTGGCCGGGATCGGGGTGCGCCTTGACGCCGTCCTGCACTGCCCGCACCACCCGGAGGGGACGGTGCCCGGCTACGCGCGCGCCTGCCGCTGCCGCAAGCCGGGACCGGGAATGCTGGAGGCGGCCGCCGGGCGCCTCGGCCTCGACCTGCCCGCCTCCTGGCTGATCGGCAACCACCCCTCCGACGTCGGCGCGGCCCAGGCCGCCGGGGTGCGGCCGCTGTTCGTGACCACCGGCCAGGCGGCCGGCCGGCCGCCGCCCCCAGGCATCGCCGCCGTCCCCGGCCTGGAGGCGGCGGCCCGCGCCGTCCTGGACGGGTCAGGGACACCGCCGGCGGGCATGCAGAAGGCCAGGCCCGCTCCGGCCGTGACGGAGCGGGCCTGGCCAGGGATGCCGGCTGGTCGCGGGCGACCGCGCCCCTGACCGGCACCTCCAGCGGCTGGTCGGACCCCCCCGGATCCCCCGATACCCCGAGCCGTCCGCTGCTCTCCCTCGTCCCCCTGCCGGTTCCGGCGGGCTCCTCCTGCTGTCTCCGCCGGTACCTCTCTGGAAGACGACCCGAGCGTAGCCCCCGCGACCCGGCGCCGTCGGTGCCCTGGGTCACCGCGCCCCGGTGATCTGCGACACACCGGGCTCAGGTGAGCCGGCGCAGGGCCTCGGGGTTGCGCAGCCAGATGGCGTCGGAGTCGTAGTCGATGAAGCCGCGCTTGCGGAACGCCCCAAGGGCCCGGCTGACGTTCTCGCGGCTGGCCCCGACCATGCCGGCCAGGTCGCGGTGGGTGAGGTGCAGCGAGATCCTGGTGCCGCCCTCGGGGTCGGGCTGGCCGTGGTTGGCGGCCAGGCCGAGCAGGGCCTTGGCCAGGCGGCTCTTGACGTCCAGGGAGAGGAGGTCGTCGATCAGGGCCTCGCGGTCGGCCAGATAGGCCGTCACCTGGCGCAGCAGGGCCGAGGAGGCGGGCGGGTTGGCCTCCAGGAAGCCCCAGAACGGGGCCCGGCCGATGGCCCAGGCGGTGGTCGGGGAGGTCGCCCGGGCCCCGGCCGTCCGGCGGCCGCCGTTCAGCAGGGCGAGCTCGCCGATCAGCTGCCCGGCCCGGATGATGGTGTGGACCAGCTCGCCGCCGCCACGGACGGGGGAGACGATCGCCACCTCGCCGGCGGTCAGCACCAGCACGTGGTCGGCCGGTTCGCCCTGGCGCATCAGGAAGCTGCCCACCGGGTAGTCGAACGGGGTCGCCGAGGCGACCACGGCGGCCAGGGCCTCGGGCCGCCCGTGGCGGAAGATCGGGCTCTGGCCGAGCACCTGGAGCAGCGCCGCCTCGTCGGCCTGGGACCGCCGTCGGGTCATCTCCCCATCTCCCCTCCCGTCCGGGAGCCGGCCGGCCCCGGCGCCCCGGCCTCGGCCAGGCGGCGGACCAGGGCGTGGGCGCCCATGGCGGCCGCCTGGTCCCCGGCCCGCTTGGCGGCCGCATCGGCCTCGTCGTCCCGGCCGGCCCGGCGCAGCGCCAGGGCCAGGTCGGCCAGCGAGTGCAGCTGGTCGAGGCGGTGGCCGGTCGCCTCCAGCGCGGCCAGGGACCGCTCCAGCAGGGCCACCGCCCCCGCCGGGTCGCCGGACGCCGCGGCCAGCCTGGCCTCGGTCCGCTGCAGCCGGGCCCGCGAGAAGACGTCGACCTCCTGGAGGACCGCCCAGGCGCGGGCCACCGCCGCCGCCGCCTCGCCCAGGTCGGCGTCGGCCAGGCAGGCCTCGGCCAGGTGCAGCTCGGCCTCGACGTCGGCGGTGCCGTCGGGCTGGGTGGTGAGCTCGATCGCCTCCTGGGCCAGCCGCCGGGCCGACTCCGGCTGGCCCCGGGCGATCGCCACCTGGGCCAGGCCGAGCAGCGACCACAGCCGCTTGCGGGTGAAGCCGACCTCGAGGCTGAGCCGGTTGCCGGCGGCGAAATGGCCCTCGGCGGTGTCCAGGTCGTCCTGGAGCCAGGCGACCTCGCCCAGGGTCACCTGGGCGGCCGCCTCGGCGCTGCGCCGGCCGGCCGAGCGGGCGTCGGCGGCCAGCCCGAGGGCCTCGGCCCGCAGCCGGTCCAGCGGGGTGGCCAGGTACAGGCGCAGCGGCAGCAGGGTGGCCCGCAGCTCGATGACCAGCTTGGCCTGCCCGGCCCGGCGGGCATGGACGAGGGCCTCGTCGAGCAGGCGGCCGGCCCCGGCCAGGTCGCCGGCCAGGTAGGGGACGTGGGCCTTGGCCCGGGTCGCCTGGGCGATCAGGGCCGGGTCGCCGGCCTCGGCCGCCTCGACGATGGCGCGGTCGGCGGCGGCCGCCGACTCGGCGAACTGGCCGAACATGCCGTGCAGGTTGGACAGCTCGGTCCAGGCCCGGGCCCGGACCGCCGGCCGGGAGGAGCCGGTGGCCGGCCCCAGGTCGGCCAGGGCGCCCGGCAGGTCGCCGGTGGCGCCCCGGACCGTGCCCCGCTCCAGGCGCAGCTCGGCCACCTCCTCGGCCCCCGTCCCGGCCAGGCCGGCCAGCCCGAGGGCGTCGTCGAGCATCCGGGCGGCCCCGGCCAGGGCCTCCTGGTCGCGCAGCCGCCGGGCGGCCCGCTGGCAGGCGGCCACGGCGCGGGCGGCCAGCTCCCGGTCCTCGGCCGTCGGGGCCCGCACCTCGCCGGCCAGCCGGACCGCCTGGACCAGGTGGTAGGCGACCACCTCGGGCAGGCTGGGCTCCTCGCCGGGGGCGCCGGCCAGCCAGTCGGCCAGCCGGCGGTGGAGCTCGGAGCGGCCGGCCTTGGGCAGGATGCCGTAGGCGACGTCCCGGAACAGCGAGTGGTGGAAGGCGAAGCGCTCCTGGCCGCCGGCCAGGCGCTCGGGCAGCCGCTCGATCAGGCCGCTGCGGGTCAGCCGGTCCAGGTCGGCGTCGAGCTCGCCGTCGCCCGGCTGGGCCATGGCGGCCAGGGCGGCGTGCGAGAACCACTTGCCGACCACCGCCGCCCGGCACAGCACCCGCTTGGCCGACGGCGGCAGCCGGTCGAGCCGGGCCGCGACCAGCGCCTGGAGCGAGTCGGGGATTGGCAGCGGCGGCTGCCCGGGCGCGGCCGGGCCGGCCTCCCGGAGGGCGATGGCCAGCTCCTTGACGAACAGGGGGTTGCCCTTGGTGGCGTCGAACACCTGCCCGGCCAGGTCGGGCTCTGCCTCGTCGCCGAGCATCGAGACGAGCAGCTCGGCCGCCGGCCGCTCGCCCAGCGGGTCGAGGTCGATCCGCTGGGTCCCGGTCCGGAGCAGCCAGGCCGGCAGGCCGGGGAGCTCGGGCCGGCTGATGCCCAGGTAGGCGAGCTGGCCCTGGGTCCGGCAGCCGTCGGTGACCAGGGTCGAGGCCACCTCCAGCAGGTCGGGGGTGGCCCAGTGCAGGTCCTCCAGGACCACCAGGACCCGCTCCTCCCTGGCCAGCCCGCACAGCACCCCGGCCAGGGCGGCGGCCAGCTCGCGGGTGTTGCCAAGGTTGGGCTGGGTCGCCGGGCCGGGCTCGTCCAGCTCCAGGCCGGCCAGCCGGCACAGGGCCTCGGCGGTGGCCGGGGCGGCCAGCGGGTCCGGCCAGGTCTCGGCGACCAGCTGGCCGATGGAGGAGGTGAGCACCCCGGCCGGCTCGGTCGGGGCCATCCCGGCGGCCGCGGCCAGCACCTCGCGGACCGGCCAGAAGGGCAGGCTCTGCCAGTCGGGCAGGCAGCGCCCCCACAGGACGTGGACGCGGTCGCCGATCTCGGCCGTGGCCGCCCGGGCCAGGGTCGACTTGCCCACCCCGGCGTCACCCACCAGCAGCACCAGCCGGTTGTGGTGGGCGGCGTGGTCGAGGGCGCCGACCAGCCGCGGCAGGTCGGCCTCGCGGCCGACCATCGGGTCGGTGGCCGGCTCGGCGGGGGAGAGCCCGAGCACCTCCACCACCTCGACCGGCTGGCGCTGGCCGCGGACCTCGAGCAGCGAGGGCTGGCCGACCTCGGCGGTGTCGCGGGCCGCCCGCAGGGTCCTGGCCGACAAGAGTATCTGGTCGGGCTCGGCCGCCTGCTGGATGCGAGCCGCGGTGTGCACCGCCGGGCCGGTCACCCGCAGGTCGCCCGACCCGGCGCCGGCCGCGACCTCGCCGGTGTCCAGGCCGATGCGCAGGTGCAGGGGCAGGTCGCCGAGGGCGGTCTTGGCCGTCTTGACGATGTCGCGCATGGCCAGGGCGGCCCGCACCCCCCGGGCGGCGTCGTCGTCGTGCCCGGTGGGGAAGCCGAACACGGCGAAGATGGCGTCGCCGATGTACTTCTCGAGCGTCCCGCCGAAGCGGCGGACCTCGGCGGCCAGCCGCCGGAAGGTCTCGGTCAGCAGGTCGCGGGCGGCCTCCGGGTCGAGCGCGGTCACCAGCCGGGTCGAGTCGACCAGGTCGGCGAAGAGCACGGTCACGACCCGGCGCTCCTCGACCCCGCCGAGCAGCCGCTGCCCGCAGGCGGGGCAGAAGCGCGCCTCGGCCGGGGTCTCGACCCCGCAGGCGGGGCAGGTCGTGCCGGCCGAAGCGGCTCGGTGTGGGGTCACGGCCCTCACCTGGGATGTGGCGCCGGGGCGCCGGTGGGCTGCTCTAGGAGTCGGTGCTGTCGCCGTCGTCGTCGGCGTCGTCGTCCTCGTCGACGCGCTCCCAGCGGGGGGCGTCGGTCCCGCTGGCCGGGTTGGCGGCCTCGGTCTTCTCCCAGCGGGGGGCGTCGGTCCCGCTGCCCTCGTCCGGCTCCATGGTGCTCATGGGTCCTCTCCCTCCGGAGGCGCAGATGGGTGGCGCAAGGAGTGTATACGGCAAGGCGCGCCGATTTGACCCCTTACAGCTTGTGCCCGAACTCCGGGGGGAGGCGGTACTCGTCGCCGGCGATCGGGTCGCCCTCGGCGAAGCGGCCCAGCCGGAACGGGTGCAGGTCGACGGTGGTGGCCCGGCCGGTGGTGACCAGCTCGGCCATGCAGGCCCCGACCGCCGGGGACTTCTTGAAGCCGGTGCCCGAGAACCCGCCGGCCACGAACAGCCCGGCCACCCCGGGGGCGGCGTCGAGCACGGCCCGGCTGTCGGCCGAGGTGTCGTAGACGCCGCGGTGGCCGCGGGCGAACGGCGCCCCCGCGAACGCCGGCACCCGCCCGGCCAGCCGCCCGAGGGCCGGGGCGACCACCGCATGGTCGTAGCCCTCGACCTCGCGGTCGATCGCCTCCACCTCGATGTGGTGGCCGGCCTCGACCCCGAGCAGGGACAGCTCGCCCCCGTGGGGCCGGAAGTAGGTGCCGAGCACCGCGTCGATCACCACCGGGTGGCGGCGGGCCTCCCCGGGCCGGCGGAAGAAGGCGATCTGGGAGCGCTCGGGGGTGATGCCCAGCTCGAACCCGGCCGTCCGGGCCAGCGGGTCGACCCAGGGCCCGCAGGCCAGCACGACCGCGTCGGCCCCGACCCGGCCGTCGTCGGTGTCGACCCCGACCACCCGGTCGGAGGCCACGGCCAGCCCGCGCACGGCCACCCCCTGCCTGATCCTCGCCCCCAGGTCGACCGCCCGCGAGGCGAAGGCGAAGGTCGTGGCCACCGGGTCGGCGTACCCCGACCCGGGCTCGACCGCGGCCATCTCCACCCCGGTCAGGTCCAGCTCCGGGTGCTCGGCGGCCAGCACCTCGGGGGCCACCGCCTCGGTGTCGACCCCGACCCGTCGCAGCATGGCCACGTTCCGCTCCAGCCGCGCCCCCTCCCCCGGCCCGACCAGGACCGCCGCCCCGGTGACGGTGAACCCGCACCAGCCCCCGACCCGCTCCTTCCAGTTCTGGAAGTAGCCGAGCCCGGCCAGGGCCATCCGCGCCTCCGGCTCGTTGGTGTAGTGCATCCGCACCAGCGCCCCCGACCGGGCCGTCATCCCCGAGCACACCGTGCCCCGCTCCAGCACGAGCACGTCCACCCCCCGCTCGGCCAGATGGAAGGCGATCGAGCACCCCATCACCCCGCCCCCGACAATCACGACCGTCGCCCCGCTAGCCATGGTGTAAGTGTCGCGCATCACCGAGACCATGGCACAGGCGCTCTTGGGGGCCGTGGGGGGAGCGAGCTCCCCCCACATGGATCAGGGACTACGGTCGGTCGAACCCGCCGGTCATCGCCGCGTCCAGGCGGCGACTAGAACGCGTCGTTGATGCTGTCCTGGGACTGCTTGCGCTCGCGGTCCTCTTCGAGGTCGCCGTCGCCGGCGTCTTCGCCGAGGAGGTGGCGGGACTCCTCTTCGAGGATCTC
>CALGFH010000033.1 GCA_937881255.1 uncultured Actinomycetes bacterium | reverse complement strand
CCTGGTCACCATCTACGGCATGGTCGCCGACCCCGCCCAGGTCGAGTCCCAGGTCGGCGAGTTCGCCAAGAGCCTGCCGTCAGGGGCCGACCAGCTGATCACCGAGCAGCTGAAGAACGTCGTCAACGCCGGCGAGCAGGCGCTGTCGATCGGGCTGGCCCTCAGCCTCCTGGCCGTGCTCTGGAGCGTCTCCAGCGGCGTCCAGGGTCTGGTCAAGAGCCTGAACCTGGTCTACGACGAGCGCGAGACGCGCGGGTTCCTCAAGCTCCGCGGCCTGTCGCTGCTGCTCACCCTTGGGGCGATCGTGGTCGCGGTGGTCGCCCTGGTCCTGATCACGGTCTTCCCGGGCGTGATCGACGACCTCGGGCTGGGCCAGGCCGGGGAGCTGGCCGCGTCGATCGTCCGCTGGGTCGTCCTGGCCCTGCTGGTGCTGGTCGCCCTGGCCGTGGTGTACCGGTTCGCCCCCGACCGGGCCAACCCGCGCTGGCGCTGGGTGAGCTGGGGGGCGGTGGTCGCCTTGGTGCTGTGGCTGCTAGGCTCCGTCGGGTTCAGTTGGTACGTCGACAACTTCGGCAAGTACAACCAGACCTACGGCGCCCTGGCGGCGGTGATCATCTTGCTCCTGTGGCTGTTCCTCTCCTCGTTCGCGGTGCTCCTCGGCGCCGAGTTCGACGCCGAGACCGAGCGCCAGACGGCCAGGGACACCACCACCGGCCCGGAGCGGCCGCCGGGCCAGCGGGACGCCGAGGTCGCCGACACCGTCGCCGAGAGCCCGCAGCGCCGGTGACGGCCCCGCTGATCGCGGTCCCCACCTACCACCTGGGTCCCGGGCGGGTGGGGAACTGGGAGGGCGCCTACGCCCTGCCCGAGCCGTACGTGGCCGCGCTGCGGGCCGCCGGGGCCCGGGTCGCGCTGCTGCCGCCGGGCCAGCCAGGCGACCCCGAGGCGGTGCTGGCCCCGTTCGACGGGCTGCTGCTGGCCGGCGGGGGAGACGTCGAGCCGGCCCGGTACGGAGCCGCCGACCACCCGAGCCAGTACGGGATCGACCCCGACCGCGACGAGCTCGAGCTGGCCCTGTCCAGGGCGGCGGTCGGGACCGGGCTGCCCCTGCTCGGCATCTGCCGCGGGGTCCAGCTGCTCAACGTCGCCTTCGGGGGCACCCTGGTCCAGCACCTGCCGGAGGACGGCGACGGCGCCGAGCCGCCCGTCGAGCACCGCAACGAGGCCAAGCGGGCGCTGCACGGCCTGCGGGTCGAGCCGGGCAGCCGCCTGGCCGAGGCCCTGGGGCAGACCGAGGCCGAGGGGCTCTCCCACCACCACCAGGGCCTGGACCGCCTCGGGGAGGGGTTCCGGCCGGTCGCCTGGGCGCCGGACGGGCTGGTCGAGGGGATCGAGCGCGACCAGGGCTGGACCGTCGGCGTGCTCTGGCACCCCGAGAGCACGGCCGCGGCCGACCCGGTCCAGCACCGGCTGCTGCGCGCCTTCGTGGAGGTGGCGTCCCGGCGTGGACAGGCATTTTGGCGCCGGAGCGCCGAGCCGGTAGGGTTTGGCGGACCCGGGAGCGCCGCAGGGTGAACCGGGCCGGCCGGTCCACGCGTACCTCCCGGTGAGATGCTGTTCTCCAACTTGCTTGTCGCGATCGCCCTCACGGTGCTGTTCCCGCTGGGGCTGATGGGCATGCTGGCCGCCGGGGAGTGGCTGGAGCGCCGCACCCTGGCCGCCGAGGAGGTCCTGCCCCGTCGGCTGCGCCGCATGGACGGCAAGCCACCCGAGGCGGTCGAGGCCATGGTGCTGGAGGAGACGGCCCACGTGGTCGCCCAGTACTGGTCGGCCACCGGCCGACCGGCCTCTGCGGCCCCGGCCCCCGAGGTCCCGGCCCCCGGGGCGGAGGCCAACCGCCACCAGCCGGCCGCCCCATCGAGGAACGGCAGCGGCGGCCGCCACGCCCGCCGGGTCGTTCCCGGTCGGGCCGGGCGCCACGAGCGCCGCCGCTAGCGCGCCCGCCAACTCCGGTCGCCGCGGTTATCGTGGAGCTGATGGAACGACGCCTGCGGACCTCCGAGTCCTTCGTGGCCGGGACGGCGGCCATGGTGGTGGCCACGGCCGTGCTCGGGCTCGTCCACCTGGTCCAGGCCAGCTTCCCGTTCCCGCCGTTGGGGCTCGCCCAGCGGCTGCTGCGGCTGGTCCCCGGCCCGGTGGCGGTGTTCTTCATCGACCTGCTCGGCCACTGGGCCCTGCGGCTGTTCGCGGTCGGCTTCACCGTGGCCAGCATCCTGGCCGGCGGGGCCGCGGCCGTGCTGGTGGCCAGGGCCGGCCCCGCCCGTCGGACCCGCGCCGCCTGGCTGGCCGGGGGGCTGCTCGGCCTGGTCGCCCTCGGCGGCTACCGGGGCCAGCCGGGGGCGCCGTCGCTGCTGGTGTACGGGGCGGTGGTGGCGGTCGCGGCCGTCGCCTACGTCAGCGTCCTCCAGGGCGCCCTCGGCCGCCTGGAGCGCGACCCGGTCCCGGCCCCGGCCAGCGGGCTCGGGCGGACCAGGCGGGAGCTGCTCCGGGCCGTCGTCGGGGCGGCCGGGCTGCTGGCCACCGGGTTCGCCATCCGCCGGCTCACCGGCGGGATCGGCGACAGCGGCGGCCAGCCCCTGGCCCGGCCGGCCGGCGCCGCCCCGGTCCGCCCGGCACCAGCCCCGGCGCCCGGCGACGACCCGGGCGCCTGGGAGATCGCCGGCCTCACCCCCGAGGTGACCAGCAACCGGCTCCACTACACGGTCGACGAGTCGATCATCGACCCTAACGTCGACCGCGGGTCGTGGCGGCTGCGGGTCGAGGGCCTGGTCGGCCGGCCCGTCGTCCTCGGCTACGACGAGCTGCTGGCGATGCCGTCGACCGAGCAGTACGTGACCCTCCAGTGCATCTCCAACCTGGTCGGCGGGGACCTGGTAGGAACGGCCAAGTGGACCGGGGTGCCGCTGGCCCGGGTGCTGGAGCGGGCCGGCGGGGCCGGCCAGGGCGCGGTCCGGGTGGTGTTCCACGCCGTCGGCGGCTACTCGGACTCCCTGCCGATCGCCAAGGCGCTGGACCCGGAGACGGTGGTCGCCTACGGCATGAACGGCCGCAGCCTGCCCCGGGCCCACGGGTTCCCGGCCCGGATCATCGCCCCCGGCATCTACGGCATGAAGAACGTCAAGTGGCTGGAGCGCATCGAGGTGGTCGACTACGACTACGAGGGCTACTGGCAGCGCTCGGACGGCTGGGACAACGTGGCCGAGATCAAGACGGCCAGCCGCATCGACGTCCCCCAGGAGCTGACCTCGGCCGAGAGCGCCGGGGTGGTCGCCGGCCTGGCCTGGGCGGGGGACCGGGGCATCCGGCGGGTCGAGGTGTCGCTGGACGGCGGGGCCAGCTGGGTCCCGGCCACCCTCCGGCGGGAGCTGGCCAGGGCCGCCTGGCGCCAGTGGCGCCTGCCCCTGCCCCCCGGCGCGTCGGGAAGGCACCGGCTCAAGGTGCGGGCCACCGACGGCCGGGGCGACCTCCAGACCGCCCGCCCGGCCCCGCCCCACCCCTCGGGGGCCAGCGGTTACCACGAGGTCGACGTGGTATCCAACTAGCGGGAATGCCCGCTATCCCACCTCGGTTGCACCTCCCGGAGGCGACGGAACCGTTCGAGCTGCGGAGGTGTGAGGGTGCGCTATCCTGCCCCGGTGGCGACCCTTGTCCCGTGGCCGCAGTTCCTCGGAGCGGAGGACCTCCTGGTACAGCCAAGCTCGACCTCTGATCTGGGCGACGAGATCATCCCGGCGGCGCCCGACGGCGCCCGCGCCCCGGCCGGCGAGTCCGAGGAGGAGCGCCGCCAGCGCTTCTCCGACTCGGCCATCCCGCTGCTGGACACGATCTACGCCGGCGCCCTGCGCCTGACCCGGAACCCGGCCGACGCCGAGGACCTGGTCCAGGAGACCTTCCTGCGCGCCTACAACGCCTTCCACCAGTTCGAGCCCGGCACCAACCTCAAGGCCTGGCTGTACCGGATCCTGACCAACGCCTACATCAACGCCTACCGCAAGCAGCAGCGCAACCCGCAGTCGGTCCCGACCGAGGACGTCGACGACTTCTCGCTGTACCAGCGGATCGCCAACGCCAACCCCTCGGGGGCCGAGACGCCCGAGGAGCTGCTGCTCGACCAGATCCCCGAGGAGGAGGTCCGCGAGGCGCTCGACGCCCTGCCCGAGCAGTTCCGCATGGCGGTGCTGCTGGCCGACGTCGAGGGCTTCTCCTACAAGGAGATCGCCGACATCATGGGCACCTCGATCGGGACCGTGATGTCCCGGCTGCACCGCGGCCGGCGTCAGCTCCAGCGGCGGCTGTGGGAGTTCGCGGCCGACCGCGGGCTGCTCGAGGAGGGACAGGAATGGGTTCGGCCGAAGTAGGCGGGGGCGGCGAGTGCCGGGACTGCAACGACGTCCTGGGGTTCGTCTGGCTCTACCTTGACCACGAGGCGCCGCCGACCACCTGCGAGGAGCTGGAGGCCCACCTGCTGGAGTGCGAGCACTGCCAGCGGGCGGTCCGCTTCGACCGGCGCTTCAAGCAGCTGGTCCGCCGCTGCGCCGACTCGCCCGAGCCCGTGCCCACCACCGTGGTCGAGTCGCTGCGGATCCGGGTCGAGCGGACGATCCTGCGGGGGAACACCTCGCCGTCGTGAAACCGTCTTTATGTCCACCGGCGTATAGATGGTGTCGGAAGGACGGTGAACACGATGCGCTCCGACAACGTGAAGGGCCACCGGCCCGGCAGCGACCCCCCGCCTTCCAAGGTTGAGCGGGTCGGCCGCATCTGCCGGGAGCAGGAATGTGACACGCGCCTGTCGATCTACAACAAGACCGGCATGTGCTGGCAGCACCAGCCCCTGATCTTCCCCAACTACCGGGGCAAGCGGCTTGCCAACCCCTAGCCACCACTGACACGAAGCGGCCGGCCCCACCAGGGGCCGGCCGCTTGCTGTTCGCTCAGCCGCTCTTCGACTTCTGGAAGACGTCGTCGATCTCGCCGATCAGGTCCAGCAGCTTCTGCTGGTCGGCGGGGTCGACCGAGTGCTTGGCCTGGCCGGCGGCCTTGGTCGCCTGCCAGAACAGGTCGTGCAGGTTCGGGAACTGCTCGAGGTGCTGGGGCTTGAAGTAGTCGGTCCAGAGCACCCAGAGGTGATGCTTGACCAGCTCGCCGCGCTGCTCCTTGATGAGGATGGCCCGGTCCCGGAACACCTCGTCGTCGCTGGCGTGGTACTTCTCGACGATCTTGGCCATCGACTCGGCCTCGATCCGGGCCTGGGCAGGGTCGTACACGCCACAGGGCAGGTCGCAGTGGGCGTGGACCACCCGGGTGGGCCGGATCCAAGCGGTCAAGCGCTCGGCGATCATGCGCATCGTCCCCTTCCGTTCGATGTCTCCGCCCGACGTTACTACCACGCCAGCTTTCGCCGCACACCGCGGCCGCGGGATGATCCCGGTCATGCGGAGGACAACCGTCCTGGGCGCGGGGGCGCTCGCCCTCGGCGCGCTGGGAGTGGCCGCCGCGGTGGCGGCCGGCCTGGCCGTGCGCCGGGCCCGGCTGGAGCCGATGCTGGTCAACGGGGGCAGCATGCGACCGACCCTCGACCCCGGCCAGCGGATCGCCGTCGCCCCCCTGGTCCGCCCGCCCCGCCGCGGCGACCTGGTCGTGCTGGCCCGGTCGCAAGACCTCGAGGTGGTCAAGCGGGTGGTGGGGCTGCCCGGGGAGCGGGTGCGGCTGGCCGCCGGCCGGCTGGAGGTCGACGGGACGCCGGTCCCCGAGCCCTACCTGCACGGCGCCCCCGGGGCGGGCGAGCTCGACCTGGAGCTCGGCCCGGCCCAGTACCTGGTCCTCGGCGACCACCGGGCGGCCAGCACCGACGGCCGCGACTTCGGCCCGGTCGGCGCCGACGCCCTCCTCGGCCTGGTCCGCTTCGCCTACTGGCCACCCCGGCGGCTGCGCCGAGGGGGTTAGACTGCGCCGAGCGGCGCAACCTGGGAGGAATCGTGCTGGTGGTGGTGGCCGGCGGGGCCGGGTTCCTTGGGGCGAGCCTGGTCGACCGGCTCCAGGCCGAGGGTGACGAGCTGGTGGTGGTCGACGACCTCTCCCACGGGCACCTGGCCAACCTGACCGAGGCCAGGCGCCGGGGCGGGGTCCGCTTCCACCGCATGGACGTCGCCCAGGGCGGCCTGGCCACCCTGGCCGACCGGGTGCGGGCCGACGCCTGGGTCCACCTGGCCACCGCGATCGACCCGGTCCGGGCCTGGGAGGACCCGACGGGGGAGGCCAGGGCGGTGGTCCCGGGCGGGATCGAGGTGCTGCGGGCGGCGGCCGCCACCGGGGCCAGGGCGGTGCTCGTCTCCTCCGGCGCCTACCTCTACCCGGCCCAGCTCACCGGGGCCACCAGGGCCGGCGACGTCCCCCGGCCGGTGCACCCCTCGGGCGCGGCCCGCCTGGCCCTCGAGGCCTACGCCGGCGCCTACGCCGCCCGCGGCCTGGAGGTGGCCACCCTCGTCCTCGGCACCGTCTACGGGCCCCGCCAGGACCCGCTCGGCCCCGGCCTGGTGGCCAGGGCGGCCTGGACGATGCTCCAGAACCAGGCGCCCCGGGTCGACGGCGACGGCCGCCAGGAGCGTGACTTCCTGTTCGTGGACGACGCCGTCGACGCCGTCGCCCGGGCCGTCCACGCCACCCCGGCCCCCGGCCGGGTCCTGGTCGGCACCGGCACCGCCACCGGGGTCCTGGACGTGGTCGAGCAGCTGGCGGCCCGGATCGGCTGGGCCGGCGAGCCCCAGTGGGCCCCGGCCCGGCCCGGCGACCCGCGGCGCTCGGCCCTCGACCCGGCCGCCGCCGGCAAGGCGCTGAACTGGCAGCCCTGGACCCGCCTGGAGGACGGGCTGGGGCTCACCGTGGACTGGCTGAAGGCGCGGCTCCCAGGTCGTCACCGCCACATAGGGCGTTGAGGCGACCTTTCCTAGTGATCGAAACGTAGGTGGAAGTTTCGAGCTGAAACCGCCCAACCGGGCTATGGTGGGCGGTCGGGCCAGTCCTAATAATCGCCCTGTTCGCACTGCTCCCAGCAGGGTGACCGACAGACCCGTCTCCGCCGCACGTCCTTCTGGTCGGCTCGCCTGTCGGGGTTCGGACTCGAGAAAGGGACGAACCGGTGGCACAACGCAAGACCAGCAGCAGGATCGAGGTTCCGAGCTACCTCCGCACCGCCGAGGTGGCCGACATCCTCCATGTCTCGCCCAAGACGGTCTCCCGGTGGGCCAAGGAGGGCAAGCTGCCCTTCCTCAAGACCCTCGGCGGGCACCGCCGCTATCCGGAGGCCAAGATCCGCGAGCTCGCCAACAACCTGCGGGAGGAGCCAACGGGCTAGGTCGACCCCGGGGGGGTCACTCCGCCCACGTCGTCCACGGGACCGTTCTGGCCTCGTGGGCGCCGTGGGCGGTCCCATCTTCGCGCCGGAACGGCCCGGGGCCGCGGACCAGGTGCTGCAGCAGCAGGAACAGACCGGCCAGCTCGATCACGGTGCCGTAGCCGGTGACGGTGCGCAGCGGCCGGACGGCCAGCCGGTCGCCCAGCGGCCCCAGGCGGGTGCCGCCCCGCTCCAGCACGTGCTTGGCGTCGGGGCGGTCGGGGGCCGGCTGCTCGACCCCGATCCCGGCCCGCTCCAGGGTCTCGGCCGGGACCGGCATGCCCAGGTTGGCCAGGACCACGATCAGGTTGAGGAGCAGGCCGAGGGCGAGCAGGGGCACCCCGGCCAGGCGGGCGTTGGCCCTGGCGATCCCGAGCAGCGTGGCCAGGGCGGCCAGCAGCAGCACGGCCCCGCCGGCGCCGGGGAGCGGCAGCAGCACCACCGTCGCCTGCACGGCCAGGCAGGTGACGGCCAGCCAGACCGCCGTGATCCCGTGGTCGCGCAGCCGCCGCAGCGCCCCGCCCCTGGCAAGGCCGACGGCCACCGCGGCGGCGGCCACCAGCAGGAACAGCAGCGGCTCGCCCATGGCGGGGAGCCTACTCCACGATGCCGTGCTTGAGGGCCACGGCCACGGCCCGGGTGCGGTCGGACACGCCGAGCTTGGTGAAGATCCGCTCCAGGTAGGTCTTCACCGTCTGGGGGGAGATGTGCAGGGCCTCGGCGACCTCGCGGTTGGTGGAGCCGTAGGCGATCATCTGCAGCACCTCGACCTCACGGGCCGAGAGGGTCGAGACGCTCTGCTCGCCCCTGGTCAGCTGCCGGATCTCCTCGATGAACTGGCGGGTCAGGTTGGGGTGGATGACCGCCGAGCCCTCGGCGGCCAGGTGCACGGCCCTGGCCAGCTCGTGGGCGTCGATGTCCTTGAGCAGGTAGCCGGCGGCCCCGGCCTGGATGGCCTCGCCCACCCGGGCCTGGGTCTCCTCCACGGTCAGCATGACCACCCGGGCGCTGGGCACGGTCCGGGAGATCGCCTGGGTGGCCCGGATGCCCCCGAGGACGGGCATGCGCACGTCCATCAGCACGACGTCCGGCTTGACCTCCTCGGCCAGGTGGACCGCCTCCTGGCCGTCACTGGCCTCGCCCACCACCTCGAACTCGGCGTCCAGGGCCAGCGCGGCCTTGATGCCGTCCCGCGTCAGTGGATGGTCATCTGCCACGAGGATGCGAACAACGTCCCCCATACCGCCCCCTTCGCCGGACGATCTGTTCATCTCGATCGTACCGCTTCAGGCGAGACGAAAGAACCCGTCGATCTGGACAGGGCTTCGTCCACGTCACGCGGAACGCTGGGCGGCTCGGAGGGGAGGCGCTAGGCGATGCGGACCCTGCGGCGCTGTCCGCGGCGCAGCGCGCGCCGCTCCTCCTCGGACAGACCACCCCAGACGCCCGCATCCTGGGCCGTGTCCAGCGCCCACTGGAGACACTCCTCACGGACGGGGCAGAGCGCGCAGATAGCCTTGGCCGACTGCACCTGGGCCTCGGCCGGACCGGTGGTGCCGACCGGGAAGAACAGCTCGGGGTCGACATCGCGGCAGCGGGCACGATGGCGCCAATCCATTGACATCCTCACTTTCCGGTGCAAGCCCTGGGGGAAGGGCAAGAGCGGCGTGAGTCTAGGACAGTAATCCGGCCTTGGGAAGAGCCGAATTCTCGCTCGAGCGGTTGAAACTCCATCATTTGCCGCACACGCCCAAGGTTGGTTGCATCGCTTCCGTACCCCTTCTGAGCACCATGAAACGCCCGGAAGCCATGCTGGTTACGTTTCTGGTGCGATGACGTAATGAGAATGGCCGATATCTCTCGGGAGAATTACGCACGCGCCGGCGGTGCGACCACCGAGAGCGCGGATCGAAGGCTTCCGAATGTCACGCTGGTCCGGTCGCCGACATATTCACCGTCGAGCTGGAATGGCAGGGGAATGTCGGCCGAGAGCGAGAAGCCGTCGATGTCGTGGAGCACCGGCAGGCCCGGGTAGCCGGCCCGTGGGTGGGGGGAGAGCATGCCGGTCACGGCACGGGCCAGCGACCTGGTGGCCATCGTCTGCCCGACCAGCAGGTCGAGCCCGCCGTCCCAGGTCGCCTGGGGGGTCGGCCGGAACGGCCGCCGGCCGAGGTAGGTGAACGGGTCGCCGTTGCCGACCAGGGCGAAGAAGCCGCGCAGGGGCGGCCGGCCGTCGGGCAGGTGGACGGTCAGGTGGGGGTGGTCGCGGTCGTAGTCGACCAGCAGGGCCTTGAGGCCGGCGGCCAGGTACGCGCGGTCGCCGTAGAGCTGCTTGGCCCGCTGGCGGCGCTCGACCTCGCGGACGATCGCCCCCCCGAGGCCGAGGCCGGCGTTGAGGGCGAAGCAGCGCTCGCCGGCCACCCCGAGGGTCAGGCGGCGCCTGGCCCCGGTGGCCAGCAGGTCGAGCAGGCGGGCGGTGGCCCGGTCGGGGTCGGCGGGCAGCCCCAGACCGCGGGCGACCACGTTGACCCTGCCCCCGCCGAGCAGGGCCAGGGCCGCGTCCGAGCCGCGCAGCCCGTTGACCACCTCGTTGACGGTGCCGTCGCCGCCGAGCACGGCCACCACCTCGGTCCCGTCGGCCACCGCCCGGGCGGCCAGCTCGGTCGCCTGCCCGGGGTGCCCGGTCTGGAGCAGCTCCAGCTTGTGCCGGGCCCCGATGGCGGCCACCACCCGGTCGCGCTGACGCCCGCTGAACCGGCTGGCGTGCGGGTTGGCGATCAGCGCGATGAGCATCAGCTAGGACGTTTGCTGTTGACGAGAGGCTACCAACCTGCGGTCCCTGATCCATGTGGGGGGAGCTCGCT
>CALGFH010000032.1 GCA_937881255.1 uncultured Actinomycetes bacterium | reverse complement strand
GACGGCGGCTCCTGACGATCCTCTCCATCGCCCTGCTGGTGGGCGCGGTGGCCGTTCCCGCCAGGGCGGCCATCGGGCCGGTCACCGTGGTCCAGGTGGGCTGCGACTTCGAGGCCGTGACGGCGGACGCGGTCGCCACCTCCGGCGGGCTGACCCGCGGGTTCGTGTCCTTCCACGGCGGGAGCTGCGCCGACCTCGGCCTGATCTTCTACTTCCAGGGCAGCGGCGGCAGCTGGACCCGGGCCCAGAGCCCCCTGCGCGGGCGGGTCCTGGCCGCCGCCGACGACGGCAGCTCCACCTTCCTGCTGTACCAGGGCACCAACGGCGTCTGGATCGCCAAGCGGCCCCACACCGGCGGGCTGGTCAACGTCCAGCGGGTGTCGACCGCGACCCAGGGCGGCGGCGCCCTCACCGCCGGCGACCTGGTCGCCTTCACCGACCAGTGGTGGGCGGTCTGGACCGAGCAGGTCGGCCCCGGCGGCGAGTTCGCCCCCAGCCTGCTGTTCCAGAGCAAGACCATCGGCGCCGGCGACTGCATCGACCCGATCGTCAAGCAGCAGATCACCTTCGCCGGGAACGACGAGCGGCCCTCGATCGTGCTCAAGCCGGCCAGCGCCGGGGCCAGCGGGGCCGACCTGTTCTTCTCCCGCAACGACGGCGCCCAGGGGACCAGGGGCCACATCCGCACCGGCTCGGCCGACTGCACCGGCAGCTGGGCCTTCCGGCGGCTGTCGTTCGCCGGCGACATCGACCTCAACCCGGACGCCTTCCGCTCCGGCCCCGGCAACAACCACCTCACCTTCCAGCGGGACGGGAACGACGTCGTCTACCTCAACAACGCCTCCGGGGGCTATCGCGGCCGCCAGTTCGTCACCCCGGGCGTGGAGCCGCGGGTGGCGACCTCGCTGGGGGTGGTGTTCGTGGCCTACAAGGACTTCCGCCAGCACCCCTTCGTCGCCATCTACCGGGGCGGGGCCTGGTCGGGCCGGGACCTGACCCCGGGCGCCGGGGACCAGCAGGTGCTGGCCGTGACCGCCACCGGCGGGCGCGGCACCGTCCTGGCCGCCAGCCAGGCCAGCGACCGGCTGTACGCGGTGGCCGACCTGTAGCCGGCTAGGGCACGGGGCCGCGGCGCCAGCGCGGGGAGAGCAGCCCGAAGATGCCGCAGGCGACCACGACCAGGAAGAAGGGGAGGACCCGGCGGGGGCCGGTGAAGGAGAGGGCGACCACCGAGCCGGCCAGCAGGGCGCTCCAGGCGTAGAGGATGAGCACGGCCCGGCGGTGGGAGTGGCCGATCTCCAGCAGGCGGTGGTGGAGGTGCTGCTTGTCGGCGGTCATGATGCCGGCGCCCGAGCGCATGCGGCGGCCGACGGCCAGCAGCGTGTCGAGGAAGGGCAGGGCCAGGACCAGGATCGGGATGGCCACCGGGATCAGCAGGGCGAACTGGTCGCCGGCCTGGGGCTGGGTGGTGCGGCCGATGCCGGTGATGGTGGCCCCGGCGAGCAGGGTGCCGAGCAGCATCGAGCCGGTGTCGCCCATGAAGATGCGGGCCGGGTTGAAGTTGTGGGGCAGGAACCCGGCGCAGATCCCGAACAGCAGGGCGCTGAGCAGCGGGGCCGGCGAGTCCTGGGCGATCAGGCCGGTGGCCCCGGTGCGGTAGCTGTAGACGAAGTAGGCCATCGCGCCGATGGCGACCAGGCCGGCGGCCAGCCCGTCGAGGCCGTCGACCAGGTTGATGGCGTTGACGGTGACGATCACCAGCAGCACGGTGATGGGGATGCCGAGCTCGGGGGCGAGGCTGATGACGCCCTCGTCCAGGGGCCCGACCGACGGCAGCCAGAAGAACAGCACCTGCACCCCGGCCAGGGTCATGGTGGTGGCGGCCAGGATCTGGCCGGCCAGCTTGACCGGGGCGGACAGGCCCTTGAGGTCGTCGACGATGCCGATGCCGACCATCAGGGAGGCCCCGATGGCGATGCCGGCCGCCTCCGAGGAGACGAACAGCTCCGGGAACAGCAGCGACGACAGGGCGAGGCCGCCGACGAAGCCGAAGAACAGGGCCAGCCCGCCCAGGGTCGGGGTGGCGATGGCGTGCATCTTGCGGCCGCCCGGCCGGTCGACGGCCCCGATCCGCAGGGCTGCGGCCCGCACCACCGGGGTCAGGCAGTAGGTGAGGCCTGCCGCCATGACGGCGACGAGGATGTACGCCCGGAGGTTTCCCACGAACTCAGCAACCTATCACGTCGCACCCTTGGAGCCGACGGGCGTGGTCTTGACGAGGGCGGCGATCACGGGGGTGACCAGACCGTCCAGGCGCTCGGCGCAGGCCGCGTAGGCCTCGGCGGGATGGCCGAGGGGGTCGTCGATGTCGTCGCCGTCCTCCTCCCGGGCGTGCTCGGCGGCCAGGGCGACCAGCTCGGCCGGCGAGCCGGCCAGCCACTCCCACTGGCTGGCCACGCGGGCGAAGGTGGCCAGCAGGAAGGTCCGGCTGGCCGCGGAGCGGTCGTAGCTGAGCACGAAGGGGCGGTGCTCGGCGGCCATGCACAGGATCAGGCCGGCCGAGCGGACCCGGCGCCTGGTCAGCTCCCGGGCGAAGTGCCGCTCCAGGCTGGCCCCTCTGGTCGAGGCGGCCAGCATCGAGCGGCTGGCCGCCGGGTTGCCCTCGAGGGCGTGGCTGCCGGCCGACGACACCTGGATCGGCGCCCCGGGGTAGCGGTCCAGCTCGCGCCGGGCCAGGGCCTCGGCCGTCGGCGACCGGCAGATGTTGCCCGTGCAGACGAACAGCACGCCGAACGGCCCGCCGGCGCCGCCCGGGTCAGGTGCCATAGTCGAACGGCTCCTCGAGCACTCGTTCCAGCTCGTCGGCACCGATGGCGCCCTCGCGCAGCAGCCGGGGCCGCCTGCCGGTGAGGTCGACGATGCTGGAGGCCGGCCCGTCGGGGGCCGGCCCGGCATCGAAGAAGACCCCGACGTGGTCGCCGAGCTGCTCGACCACCGCCGGGACCTCGCTCGGGGTCGGCTCGCCGGAGCGGTTGGCGCTGGAGGTGGCCAGCGGGCCGGTGCGCTGGATGAGGGCCAGGGCGAAGGTCTGCTTGGGCATGCGGACGGCCACCGTGCCCCGCGAGTCGCCGAGGTCCCAGCCGATGCCGGGCGCCTCCCGCAGGACCAGGGTCAGCGGCCCCGGCCACCAGGCGGCGATCAGCGCCTGGGCCTGGTCGGTGACCTCGTCGACCAGGCCGATGGCCTGGCGCCAGGTGTGGACCAGCACCGGCAGGGGCAGGTCGCGGCCGCGCCGCTTGGCCTTGAACAGGGCGTCGACGGCCGAGGGGTTGAACGGGTCGCAGGCGACGCCGTACAGGGTGTCGGTGGGCAGCACGACCAGCCCGCCCCTGGCGATGATCTCGCCGCCGACCTCGAGCAGCCCCGGCCACTGCTCCTCGTCCTTGGAGACGGGGATGACCCGCGGGTCCCCGGTCATGTCGGGCTCGGTCATGGCCGCCTCCCTTCCAGGACCCGGTCGCGGCCGGCCAGGTCGGGATGGACGGCGACCTCGGCCAGCCCGGCCGCGGTCAGCAGGGCGGCGGCCGCGTCGGCCTGGTCCTCGCCGATCTCGCAGAGCAGCCAGCCGCCCGGGGCGAGCCAGTGCCCGGCCCGTGGGGCCAGGCGGCGGAGCACGTCGAGGCCGTCGGGGCCGCCGTCGAGGGCCAGCAGCGGCTCGTGGTCGCGGACGTCGGTGGGCAGGGTGGCGATGGCCCCGCTGGGCACATAGGGCACGTTGGCGCAGAGCACGTCCACCCGCCCGGCCAGCTCGGCCGGCAGGGGGGCGTCCAGGTCGCCGGCCAGCAGCTCGACCCCGTACCGCTCGGCGTTGCCGGCCGCCCAGGCCAGCGCCCCCGGGTCGAGCTCGGTGGCCAGCACCCGCGCCCCGGGCACCTCGGCGGCCAGGAAGCAGGCGATCGCCCCCGACCCGGCGCACACGTCCACGCCGACCCGGGGCTCAGAGGCGGAACGGAGGTGGCCGGCGGCCCGGTCGGCCAGGCCCTCGGTCTCGGGCCGGGGCACGAACACGCCCGGCCCCACCCCCAGCCGCAGCCGCCCGAACGGCGCCCACCCGATCACGTACTGGAGCGGCTCCCCGGTCACCCGCCGGGCCACCATCGCCCGCAGGGCGTCCTCGCCGGGCGCCTCCTCGAGCAGCCAGTCGGCCTCGGCCGGGGCCGAGACGCAGCCGGCGGCGGCCAGCTCGCGGGTCGCCCAGGCGCGCAGCTCGCGCCGGGCGCCCAGTACCGGCCAGCCTGTGGACGGCCGCGAGCACTCCTCCCGGCCGTCGGCTACCCTCCCAGAAGGGGCCCCAGCACCGGCGGGTGAGGTTGGCGCGCGCCCGGCGGTGGTCACGCGGCGCCCTCGGCACCCTCGCCGCCCAGCGCCGCCTCCGCGTCCTTGGTGGCCAGCTCCTCGATGAGCTTGTCGAGGCCGCCGCCGTTGAGCACCCCGGGCAGGTCGCCGACGGACAGGCCGATGCGGTGGTCGGTGACCCGGTCCTGGGGGAAGTTGTAGGTCCGGACCCGCTCCGAGCGATCGATCGTGCGGACCTGGGAGCGCCGCTCGGCGCTCTGCTGGGCCTGCTGCTCGGAGATGGCCCGCTCCAGCAGCCGGGCCCGCAGCACCCGCATGGCCTTCTCGCGGTTCTGGATCTGCGACTTCTCGTCCTGCATGGCGACCACGATGCCCGAGGGAAGGTGGGTGATGCGCACCGCCGAGTCGGTGGTGTTGACCGACTGGCCGCCCGGGCCGGTGGAGCGGTAGACGTCGACCTTGAGGTCGTTGGGGTCGACGGTGACCTCGACCGGGTCGGCCTCGGGGAGCACGTTGACCCCGGCGGCCGAGGTGTGGATGCGGCCCTGGGACTCGGTCACCGGGACCCGCTGGACCCGGTGCACCCCGGCCTCGTACTTCAGCCGCGACCAGGCGCCCTTGCCCTTGACCGCGAACACGACCTCCTTGACCCCCTCCAGGTCGGACTCGCTCTGGGACAGCACCTCGACCTTGTAGCCGTGCTGCTCGGCCCAGCGGAAGTACATCCGGTACAGGTCGCTGGCGAACAGGGCGGCCTCGTCGCCGCCGGTGCCCGCCCGGACCTCGACGATCACGTCCTTGTCGTCGTTCGGGTCCTTGGGGACCAGGGCGCGCCGCAGCTGGTCCTCGAGGGCGGCCTGGCGGGCCTGGGCGTCGGCGATCTCCTCTTCCAGCAGCGCCTTGCCGTCGGCCGAGCGCTCCTCGCGCAGGAGCTGGCGGGCGGTGGCCAGATCCTCGCCGGCCGAGCGCCAGGCCCGGTAGGCGCGGACGATCTCGCCCAGCTCGGCATGGCGGCGCGACAGCTCCACCAGGCGGGTGTGGTCGGCGATGACCTCGGGGTCGGCGAGCTGGCGCTCGACGTCCTCGTAGGTCCGCTCGATCTCGTCGAGCCGTTCGAACATGGTCAGCCGCCCCTCGGCAGGTCCTCCGGGGCCGCGAGACGGTCCTCGACCTGGTGTTCGGCACGGTTCTCGACCTGGTTCTCGGCCACGGCGCCGGGCCCGGCGACCAGGGGGGAGGGCAGGGGCGCGACCCGGGCCCGCTCGGCCGGGGGCAGCACCTGCTCCAGCGAGCGGATGGCGACCTCGATCATGTCGGGGGTGGGCGGCTTGGTGGTCAGCATCTGCAGCCACAGGCCGGGCTGCATCATCGCCCTGACCAGCTTGGAGCGCTCACGGCCGGCCCCGAGGCGGATGCCCTCGTAGGCGATCCCGACGATCACCGGCACGGCCAGAAGCTGGAGCGGCACCCGCACGTACAGGGGCGGGCGGCCGATGGCCGAGAACAGCACCGTGAACAGGATCAGGGTGACCACGAAGAGGATCAGCAGGAAGTTGGTCCCGCAGCGGACGTGCAGGGTCGGGAACCTGCCCACGTTGCCCGGCTCCAGCGGCAGCTTGGCCTCGTAGCAGTGGATCGTCATGTGCTCGGCGCCGTGGTACTGGAAGACCCGCCGGATGTCCCTGAGCATCGAGATGGCCAGGATGTAGAGCAGGAAGAAGGCCAGCCGGGCCAGCCCCTCGACCAGGTTGAAGATGAGGTTGCTGGGCAGGCGGTCCGACAGCCAGTTGGTCCCGGCCGCCGGGGCCAGGATGAACAGGGCGGTGAAGAACGCCGCCCCGATCCCGAGCGACCAGCCCATCTGCTTGTCGGTGAGCTGCTCTTCCTCCTCCAGGGCCTGGTTGCCGGAGATGGCCAGGGCCTTGACGCCGATGGCCAGGGAGTCGCCGAGCACGCCGATCCCGCGGAAGAAGGGCAGCTTGAACAGCCGCACCCGGCTGGCCAGGGGCCGCAGGGTGTGCTGCTCCAGGTAGATCTCGCCCTTGGGGCGGCGGACAGCCAGCGACCAGGCCTCCTGGCCGCGCATCATCACGCCTTCCAGGACGGCCTGGCCGCCGTAGTAGAACGGCTTGGGCTTGGCTGGCTCGTCGCTCACGTCGGCCGGCTCAGGCGGTCGACTCTGGAGCCTTGCGCTTGCCGTAGCGGCGCTCGAAGCGCTCGACCCGGCCGCCGGTGTCAACCAGCTTCTGCTTGCCGGTGTAGAACGGGTGGCACTTGGAGCAGATGTCGACCCGCAGCTCCGAGACGGTGGAGCGGGTGGTGAACTCCTCGCCGCACGAACAGCGCACGGCGGTGTCCTTGTACTCGGGGTGGATGCCCTGCTTCATAGAGACTCGCAGTCCTCGCGTTTCCATTGGGGTGGCTGATCCTATACCGGGAACGACCTGCACCGTTCCCGAATTCCAGGCCGACCCCTAGTTGATGTTGGCCCGCTGGATGTGGCGGAGGAAGTCGATGTTGGTCTTGCTCTGGCGCATCCGGTCCACCACCAGCTCGAGGGCCTGGGCGGGGTCGAGGGCGCCGAGGACGCGGCGCAGCTTCCAGGCCACGACCAGCTCCTCCTCGGTGAGCAGGAGCTCCTCCTTCCGGGTGGAGGAGGCGTCGACGTCCAGGGCGGGGAAGATGCGGCGCTCGGACAGCTTGCGGTCCAGGCGGACCTCCATGTTCCCGGTGCCCTTGAACTCCTCGAAGATGACCTCGTCCATGCGCGACCCGGTGTCGACCAGGGCGGTGGCCAGGATGGTCAGCGACCCGCCCTCCTCCAGGTTGCGGGCGGCCCCGAAGAACCGCTTGGGCGGGTACAGGGCCGAGGAGTCGACGCCGCCGGAGAGGATCTTGCCGCTGGCCGGGGTGGCCAGGTTGTAGGCCCGCGACAGCCGGGTGATGCCGTCGAGCAGCACGACCACGTCGCGGCCGTACTCGACCAGCCGCTTGGCCCGCTCGATGGTCAGCTCGGCGACCTGGCAGTGCTCCTCGCTGGGCCGGTCGAAGGTCGAGTAGATGACGTGCGCCTTGGTCGAGCGCTGCATGTCGGTGACCTCTTCGGGCCGCTCGTCGGCGAGCAGGATGATGAGGTACACCTCGGGGTTGTTCTCGCTGATGGCGTTGGCGATCTGCTTCATCAGCGTGGTCTTGCCCGCCTTGGGCGGGGAGACGATCATGCCCCGCTGGCCCTTCCCGATGGGGCACATCAGGTCCATGATCCGGGTCGAGATCTCGGTCGGGTTGTGCTCCAGGCGCAGCCGCTCCAGCGGGTACAGCGGCGTCAGGTCCTTGAAGTCGCGGCGGTTGCGCGCCTCCTCGGGATCGAGGCCGTTGACCTTGTCGACCCGGGAGAGGGCGGCGTACTTCTCGGAGTCGCGGGGCAGCTTGACCGTGCCCTCGATCTCGTCGCCGCGGCGCAGGCCCATCCGGCGGATCATCGACAGGGGCACGTACACGTCCTCGGGCCCCGGCAGGTAGTTGTTGACCCGCAGGAAGCCGTAGCCGTCCTGGGAGCGGATGTCGAGGGTGCCGGTGCGGCTGACCTCGGGCCGGTCGTCGGCCTGCTGGCGGTCGCGGTAGTCGGGCCGCTCCAGCAGGGCCACGTTGCCCTGGTCGTTGAAGCCGCCACCACCACCACGGTTGTTGCGGTTGCGGTTCCGGTTGCGGTTGCGCCGCCGGCCTCCGCCCTGGCCCTGCTGGTTGTCCCAGCGGTTGCCGCCGCCGCCCTGGCCGCCCCAGTCGCGGTCACGGTCGCGGCGCTGGCCACGGTCGCCCCCGCCCTGCTGCTGGTCGCCCTGGGACTGGCCGCCGCCCTGGGCCTGCTGCTCGCCCTGGGCGCCCTCGGTCCTGGTGGCCGGGGGCGAGCCCGCCTCGGCGGCCTGGCCGGAACCGGCCTCGGCGGCCGGGGCCTGGGCCGGCTGCTCGGCCGCGGGCGCCGGCGGCGCCTCGGCGGCCTGGGCGACCTCGCCGTTGCTGCTCGGCTCGGTCAGGGTGGCCGGCGGGGCGCCGGCCTGCTGGCCGTTCCCGGACACCTCAACCTCCGGCGCCTCGCCGGAGGCGGCCGGCTCGGCGTCGGCCGAGGCGCGGCTCCGGCGCCGGGTCCGGCGCTCGGGGCCGTTGGGCGAGGTCTCGACCGCGCCGGCGCCTGGCAGCTCCGGCTGGTCGGGCGCCGCGGGGGCGGCGCCGGCCTCCGGGGCCGGGGCCTCGCCCTCCGGGGCCTGGGCCTCGCTGGTCGTTCCCCCCCGCCGGCCCCGAGCCGGAGTCGACGAGGGCACGAACTCGACACCCTGGGCCTTGGCGATGATCGCGCCGATCAGGTCGGCCTTGCGGAGTCGCTGGAAGCCCTGGACACCCATGGACGAGGCGATCGCCTGCAGCTCAGGCAGGACCTTTCCCTCGAGGATGCCGCGTTCGGTAGTTGCCATGTTCACCTTCCCTGTGAGGCGGCGGCGTGCCGGCTGGAGGAGCCGGGGACCGTTCGTCGCCACCCGGTTGCCGGGTCTTTGAGATCGAGAGGCGCCTGCGGACGGCGCCGATGGGGAGAGACTCGCGCTCGCTCCTAATCCTGTTCCCGTCGACGGGGCCGGGCGGCGCGGCACGAACCGCACACCGCCAGAGGCTGGCGTCCGATCACGTGACCCGGTCGACTGCTCGAACGGAACTGGTGGTTGCCACCGCTGGCCAGCCTCGCCGGGAGCGCCGAAATCGCCAAAGAATGAGCCGATAAGGCGGGGGCGTCGACTGAATTGGCCAGCGACTGAGACGTTTCGCATTGTACGAGCCTGGGCGGGAGGAGCGCAACAGGCCTCATTCCTCCATCAGCACGCGGACGTCGCCGTCCTTGCCCAACAGCGAGAACCCGGTCGTCTCGCCCTGGCGCTGGAACACGACCGACACCGTCGATCCGCCGATCCTGAGGTCGTGCAGCTCGACCGTGTTGAGCCAGCCGGGCAGGTGCGGCTTGTTCACGTTGATGGTGTTGGCCGGGGCGTCGGCCGAGATCCCGAGCATCGCCTGCAGGAGCAGGAACGGTGCCCCCGCGGCCCACGCCTGGGGCGAGCAGGCGACCGGGTAGGCCACCGGCCGGTTCGGGGAGCGGCGGGTGAAGCCGCAGAACAGCTCGGGCAGGCGGATGTCGTCGACCGTCACGGCCATCTCGAACATGGCCGTGGCCAGCCGGTTGGTCGCCTTGGCGAAGCCGTAGCGCTTCAGGCCGGCGCCGATGATGGCGTTGTCATGCGGCCAGATGGAGCCGTTGTGGTAGCTCATCGGGTTGTAGGCGGCGGCCGACTTGGAGAGGGTCCGCACCCCCCAGCCGGAGAACATGTCCGGGGCCAGCAGCCGCCTGGCCATGGGCCCGGCGTTGTCCGGGTCGACGATGCCGCAGTACAGCCCGTGGGCCGGGTTGGAGGAGATGGCCGCCACCTGGCGCTTCTCGCCGTCCAGGGCCATGGCGTAGAACTGCTCCGACTCGACCCAGAAGCGCTCGTTGAAGGCGGCGCGCAGGTCGGCCGCCTCCTGGCGCAGGCTGGCCGCCCGGGGACCGTTGCCGAGGGCCTGGAACACCTCGGCCATGCGCAGCTTGGCCAGGTAGACGTACGCCTGGACCTCGGCCAGGGCGATCGGCCCCTCGGCCAGCTTGCCGTCGACGTGGACGACCGAGTCGTGGGAGTCCTTCCAGCCCTGGTTTACCAGCCCGCGGGGGCTGGAGCGCGCGTACTCGAGGAAGCCGTCGCCGTCGGTGTCGCCGTAGTCGGCGATCCAGGCAAGGGCCCGCTCCACGTTGGGCAGCAGGCTGCGGCAGAACTCGAGGTCGCCGGTCCAGCGGTAGTAGGTGCCGAGCAGCAGCAGCCACAGCGGGGTCGAGTCGATCGAGCCGTAGTAGGGGGTGTGGGGGATGATCCCGGCCCCGGCCAGCTCCCCCTGGCGCAGCTCGTGGAGGATCTTGCCCGGCTGGGCGTCGCGCCACTCGTCGACCTCGTCGGCCTGGAAGGCGGCCAGCACCTCCAGGGTGGTCCGGGTCAGGTCGGGGTTGATCATCAGGGTCTGGTGGCAGGTGAGCAGCGAGTCGCGCCCGAACGGGGCCACGAACCAGGGGATCCCGGCCGCGACCAGGCTGCCGTGCCGGGTTGGGGTGAGCAGCGCCCGGAGATCCCGCAGGCCCCGCGAGAGCAGCGAGTTGTAGAGCTCGTTGTCGGTCCAGACCCGGGTGCAGGAACGCTCCCACGACTCGTAGGAGCGGCGCAGGTCGTGCATGACCACGTCGAAGGAGTGCTCGGGGGGACTGGACCCGGCCGCCCTGGGCTCGACGGTGATCGCGATCAGCTCGGTCTGGGTCGGCTCCAGCCGCAGCTGCCAGGAGGCCACCACCTGCTCGTCGTCGACGGTGACCTCGGTCGGCTCGAGCTCGAAGGCGATGCGGGTCTCGCGGAAGACCCCGTCCTCCCCGGCGTAGGCGAACACCGCCGAGCGGTGGTCGGCCTTGGGCCGGGCCAGGCGGCCCCGGGCGGCCCGCTTCAGCCCCCTGACCTCGAAGATGTCGGCGAAGTCGGTGCCGAAGGTCAACTTGACGGTGAGGGTCACGGCGGCGGCGTTGTAGTTCTTGATCCGGATGCGCTCGTACAGCCGGCCGTCGATCACCCGGGTGCGGCGGATGTTGAGCGTGCCCTGGACGTGGGCGACGGTGCCGTCCTCCTCCAGCAGGTCCTGGTTGGCCAGGTCGACATGGCTGGCGAAGGCCCGGTCGGCCGAGGTCGACAGCAGCAGGGGGGCGTGCCCGTTGACCTCGAGCCGGAAGTCGGACAGGTAGCGGGTGTCCTGCCAGTAGAAGCCGGCCCCGGTGGCCTGCTCGGCGTCGAGGTTCCCCTCGGCGTCGGCGCAGAGGAACATGTCGCCTTCCTTGGTCGACCAGAGGCGCTCGGTGCGGGCGTGCATGACGGCCACCACGCCCTTGACCAGCACGCGGTTGACCGAGGCGTCGGCCAGCACGAACTCCTCGCCGGCGGGCGAGGTCAGCTTGTCGGGCACGGGAGTCTCCGCGTCATTGGCTGCGGACAGAAAGCGGCTGCCTCATCCTTCGGCGGTCAGCCACACGACTTGAGCCGAAGTCTACCGAAGCTGTCCACCGTCGAGGGGGCCCCGGAGGGCGCCGTGGCGGGCCAGCTCCAGCTGCCGGACCTGCCAGCCTTCGGCGCCGGTGGTGGCCAGCGCGTCGGTGGCGTCGGCCAGGGCGCCGGGGGCGGCCGGGCGGGGGCAGAGGACCAGCAGCGAGGGGCCGGCGCCGGACACGAAGGCGGCGTGCCCGGCCGCCCGCAGCAGCTCCAGCAGCTCGGCCCCGTCGGGGCTGTGGGCGAGGCGCTGGGGCTGGTGGAGCAGGTCCTCGGTGGCCGGCAGGAGCAGCTCGGCGTCGCCGGCCAGGGCCAGGGGCAGCATGGCCGAGCGGGCCCCGGTGTGGGCGGCGACCGCGAACGGCACCCGCTCGGGCAGCAGCCGGCGGGCCTCGCTGGTCGCCATCGGCTCGGGCGCGACCAGGGCCAGGGCGGCCAGGTCGGGGTGCAGGGGCACGGGCCGCCAGCGGGGCCGGCCGTCCTCGACCCAGGCCAGGGTGGCCCCGCCGCGCAGGCAGGGGGTGGCGTTGTCGGGGTGGCCCTCCAGCTCGCAGGCCAGGGCCAGCAGCTCGGCCTCGGGGAAGGCCGGGGCGACCAGCTCGCGGGCCGCGACCAGGCCGAGGACCACGGCGGCGGCGCTCGACCCGAACCCGCGGCCCAGCGGGAACCCCTTGACCATCGTCAGGTGGAGCGGCGGCAGGGCCACCCCGGCCGCCTCGGCCAGCCGGCGCATGGCCACCCTGACCAGGTTGTCGGGCCCGGTCGGGAGCAGCTCGGCCTGCTCGCCGCTGATCTGGGTGCCGTCGGCCGGGGCCGGCCGGACCTCCAGCTCGTCCCACCAGTCGAGGGCGACCCCGGCCGCGTCGAAGGCCGGCCCCAGGTTGGCGCTGGTGGCCGGGGCCCGGACGTGGATGGGCTGGTCCATGCCCGGGAGCCTACCGTGGCCGGGCCGGGCTCAGCCGGTGCGCAGGGGCTGCTCCTTGAGCAGCAGGGCGACGATCACGGCGGCGGCCACGAACGGCACCCCGACCAGGAACACGTCGTCCAGGGCGTTGGTGAAGGCGCCGAGGACGACGCTCTTGACCGGCTCGGCGAGCTGCTGGATGCCCTGGATGTTGTTGGACTCGACGGCCACCCCACCGACGCCCGGCTGGATGCCCGCCCCGGCCAGCTGCTCGGCCAGGTGGTAGGCCAGCCGGCTGGACAGCACGGCCCCGAACACGGCCGCGCCGATCGAGCCGCCCATCTGCCGGAAGAAGGTGATGGAGCTGGTCGCGGCGCCCATGTCGCGGTGCTCGACCGAGTTCTGGACGGCGGTGACGATCGTCTGCATGGTGAAGCCGAGGCCGGCCCCGAACAGGTAGGTGTAGAGCGCGACCTGCCAGTACGGCGTGTCGACCCCGAGGCGCGACAGGGTGAGCAGGGCGACGGTCATGACCGCCGCCCCGATCACCGGGTAGATCTTGTAGCGGCCGGTCCTGGTGATGAGCTGCCCGGAGGTGATCGAGGTCGAGAAGATGCCGACGATGGCCGGCAGCAGGGCCAGGCCGGACTGGGTCGGCGAGAAGCCCATGACCGTCTGGAAGTAGACGGGCAGGAAGATGATGGTGCCGAACATGACGATGCCGGCCAGGAAGGCGAAGGCGTTGCCGACGCTGAACACCTGGATGCGGAACAGCCGCATGGGGATGATCGGCTCGACCGCCCGCCGCTCGATCAGGATGAACGCCGCCGTGAGCAGGATGGCGGCGCCGAGGAGGGCCATCGCGCCGGCCTCGGTCCAGCCGTAGCCGACGCCCCGCCAGTCCAGGTACAGCAGCAGGCAGGTGACGGCCCCGACGATGGCGGCCGCGCCCAGGTAGTCGATCTTGTGCTGGCGGCGGACCACCGGCATCTTCAGGACGGCCGAGGTGACGAACAGCGCGGCCAGCCCGACCGGCAGGTTGATGTAGAAGATCCAGCGCCAGCCCGGCCCGTCGGTCAGCCAGCCGCCCAGCAGCGGCCCGGCCACGCTGGAGACGCCGAACACGGCCCCGAAGTAGCCCTGGTAGCGGCCCCGCTCCCGGGGCGGGATGACGTCGCCGATGATGCTGAGGGCGATCGCGAACAGGCCGCCGCCGCCGATGCCCTGGAGGGCGCGGAAGGCGATCAGCTGGCCCATGTCCTGGCTCAGCCCGGACAGGGCCGAGCCGAGCAGGAAGATCACGATCGCGACCTGGAAGATGAGCCGGCGCCCGTAGAGGTCGGAGATCTTGCCCCACAGCGGCGTGGTCGCCGTCGAGGTCAGCAGGTAGGCGGTGACCACCCAGGACAGCTTGTCGAGCCCGCCCAGCTCGCTGACGATGCGGGGCAGGGCGGTGCCGACGATGCCCTGGTCGAGGGCGAACAGCAGCATCCCGGCCATCACCCCGGCCAGCACGATCAGGATCTGGCGGTGCGAGAGGTAGCTGGGGCCGGGGGCGCCCTGGTCGTCGGGGAGCTGGTCCTGCCCGGTCACGACCGAGCCGGCGGCCGCCGCGGTCGATGGGGTGTCAGCGGGTGGTCTGGTCATCTGGTCTCCGGTTCGGCGGCCAGCCGGTCGAGACTCTCGGCCAGCCGGGTCATGAGCGTGGTGAGGGCGGCCCGGTCCTCCTCGGGCCAGTCGGCGGTGGCGCGGTCCACGACGCCCGCCCGGGCGCGCATGGCCTGGTCGAGGGCGGCCCGGCCCCGCCGGGTGAGCCGCACCTGGAAGGCCCGGCGGTCGTGGGGGTCGCCGGTGCGGTCGAGGAGGCCGCCGGCCTCGAGCTGGCGGACGTGGCGGCTGGCGGTCGAGATGTCGAGCCCAACCGCCTCGGCCAGGGCCGACACCCGCAGCGGTCCCCCGACCTGCACATGGCGGAGGACGAACATCATCGCCGGGTCGATCCGCCCTTCGGGCAGCCGCGCCCTGAGCCGCCGCGCCACGGTCAGCAGCGACACCACCAGGTCCTGCCCGGTGGTCACCTGTCGGGTCGCGGTCTTCATCGGCACCTGGCCACGGTGCCATAATTGCTTGCAGCATGCAACTAGTTGACCGGGCCCTCGCTCCCCTCCGGTGGTGGGGCCCCTTCTGGGAGGGTAGCCCAGGGACGAGGGAGGAGCTGGCGGCTGTCCACAGCCCCCCGGGCGGTCAGGCCAGTTCGAGGGCGGCGGCGGCGGCCTCGGGGTCGGCCGGGACCCGGGTCGGGGGCGGGGCGCCGGCCAGGGCCCAGTCGGGGTCCTTGAGGCCGTTGCCGGTGACGGTGCAGACGACCCGGCGGCCCCGCTCCAGGCCGGCGTCGAGCAGCCCGGCCACCGAGGCGGCCGAGGCCATCTCCACGAACACGCCCTCCTCGCGGGCCAGCAGCCGGTAGGCGGCCAGGATCTGGCGGTCGGTGACCGCGGCCAGCCCCCCGCCCGACTCGGCCACCGCCCGCCGGGCCCCCTCGGCCGAGGCCGGGCGGCCGATCCGGATGGCGCTGGCGATGGTGGCCGGCCGCTCCACCGGCGCCCCGGTGACCAGCGGGGCCGCCCCCGCGGCCTGGAACCCGAGCATCCGCGGCCGCCGCTCCCCCGCCTCGGTGTAGCCCAGCCAGGTGGCGGTGATGTTGCCGGCGTTGCCGACCGGGATGCAGTGGACGTCGGGGGCGTCGCCCAGGGCCTCGACGATCTCGAAGGCGACCGTCTTCTGCCCCTGGATGCGCAGCGGGTTGACCGAGTTGACCAGCGCCACCGGGTAGCGCTCGGCCAGCTCCCTGACCAGCACCAGGCAGTCGTCGAAGGAGCCGTCCACGGCCAGCACCGAGGCCCCGTGGACCAGCGCCTGGGCGAGCTTGCCGAGGGCGATCCGGCCTTCGGGGATGACCACCGCGCAGGGGATGGCCGCCCTGGCCGCATAGGCGGCCGCCGAGGCCGAGGTGTTGCCGGTGGAGGCGCACAGGACCGCCCGCGCCCCCTCCTCCAGCGCCTTGGACACGGCCACGGTCATGCCCCGGTCCTTGAACGAGCCGGTCGGGTTGGCCCCCTCGACCTTCAGCCAGACGTCGCAGCCGGTCCGGGCCGACAGCACCGGCGCCGGCACCAGCGGGGTGCCGCCCTCCAGCAGCGTCACCACCGGGGTGCTCGGCCCCACCGGGAGCCGGTCCCGGTAGCGCTCGATCAGCCCTGGCCACGCCCGTGTCCGCGTCACCCCTACCACCCCAGCACCTCGTCGGCCTCCTCGCCCTCGACCCGCATGGCGCTGGCCAGGTTGCCGACAACGGGCAGGCCGCGCAGGCCCTCCAGCACCCGCTGGACGGCGCCCTCCCTGGCCAGGTGGGTCACGAGCACGAGCTGGGCCTCCTCCCCCTTGCCCCGCTGGAGCACCGACCGGATCGACACCCCGTGCTCGGCGAACACGGCCGCCACCTGGGCGAGCACGCCCGGCCGGTCGGCGACGTCGAGCGCGACATAGTACTGCGTGTCGACATCGGCCATGCCCCGCACCCGGCGCCGGTAGACACAGGTGCAGCCGACCCCCTTGGCCCCCTGCTGCCTGGCCCTGGCCACCGCGACCAGGTCGCCGAGCACGGCCGACCCGGTCGGGCGGCCGCCGGCCCCGCGGCCGTAGAACATCAGCCGGCCGACGGCGTCGCCCTCGACGAACACCGCGTTGTAGGCCTCGGTCACCCCGGCCAGCGGGTGGGCGTCGGGGACCATGGCCGGGTGGACCCGGGCCGAGACCTCGCCGTCGATCTCCTCGGCGATGGCCAGCAGCTTGACCGTGTAGCCCATGCGCCTGGCCGCCTGGATGTCGGCCGCGGTCACGTCGGTGATGCCCTCCCGGTAGACGTCGCCGGCCGCCACCCGGGTGTTGAAGGCCAGGCTGGCCAGGATGGCGCACTTGGCGGCGGCGTCGAACCCCTCGACGTCGGCGCTCGGGTCGGGCTCGGCGTAGCCCAGCTCGGTCGCCTCGGCCAGCGCCTCGGCGTAGCCGGCCCCGGTCGAGGCCATCCGCCAGAGCACGTAGTTGGTGGTCCCGTTCACGATCCCCAGGACCCGCCGGAGCCGGTCCCCGGCCAGCGACTCCTTGAGCGGGGCGACGATCGGGATGGCCCCCCCGACCGCGGCCTCGAACCGGAGGTCGACCCCGGCCGCGTCGGCCGCGTCGAACAGCTCCCCGCCGTGGGCGGCCAGCAGCTCCTTGTTGGCCGTGACCACCGGCTTGCCCAGCCGGATCGCCTCCAGGATCAGCGACCGGGCCGGCTCGATCCCCCCCATCACCTCGACCACCACGTCGACCTCGGGATCGGCGACCACCGCGGCCGCGTCCCCGCTCACCATGGTCGGGTCGACCGCCGGGTCGCGCTTGCGGGTCACGTCCCGCACCGCCACCCGCTGGAGCGCGATCGGCACCCCGGCCCGGTCCCGCACCGGCCGCCCGTGCTCGACCAGCAACCTGGCCACCCCGGTCCCAACGGCCCCGCACCCGAGCATCCCGACCCTGAGCCCCTCCACGTCCCCTCCGATCGATCCAAGCATCGCCGCCCATCTTGCCCGACCCCCGGGTCCCGGGCACACCAGGGTCACTCCCTGCGGCTGGGGCAACCGCGGCCCACCCCGCTCGTGCGGCCGTGGACCGCGCAGCCCACCACGCTGGAGGGCCCGTGGATCGCGGCGGCCCACCACGCTCGTGGGGGCCGTGGACCGCGCGACGCACCACGCCGGAAGGGCCGAGGACACCGCGGCGCCGCGCTGACGGGGCTGTGGACAGCCGCGCGCCCATCCCTCCGGCATCGGCTACGCTCCCCC
>CALGFH010000031.1 GCA_937881255.1 uncultured Actinomycetes bacterium | reverse complement strand
CATGTGGGGGGAGCTCGCTCCCCCCACGGCCCCCCAAGAGCGCCTGTGCCATGGTTCAGCCGGTCTCTTCGTCTTCCAGGAGACCCTCGCGGAGCACGGCCAGGGTGCGGTTGAGGAGCCGGCTGACGTGCATCTGGGAGATGCCGAGGCGGGCGGCGATCTGGGACTGGGTCATGCCGCCGAAGAAGCGGAGGTACAGGATGCGGCGCTCGCGCTCGGGAAGGCCGGCGATCAGGGGGCTGAGGGCGGCCCGGTACTCGAGCGCCTCCAGGCTCTCGTCCTCGGCGCCGATGTGCTCGCTGACCGCCGGGGCGTCCTCGCCGCCGGCCGGGGCGTCCAGGGAGACGACCGCGTAGGCGTTGGAGGTGTCGAGGCCCTCCAGCACCTCCTCCTCGGGCAGCCGGGCCTTGGTGGCGATCTCGGCGATGGTGGGGGAGCGCCCGATCTCCTGGGACAGCTCGGCCACGACCTTGTTGAGCGACAGGTTCAGCTCCTGGAGGCGGCGGGGGACCCGGACCGCCCAGCCCTTGTCGCGGAAGTGGCGCTTGAGCTCGCCGACGATCGTCGGGGTGGCGTAGGTCGAGAACTCCACCTCGCGCTCCAGGTCGAAGCGGTCGATGGCCTTGAGCAGCCCGATGGTGCCCACCTGGACCAGGTCCTCCAGCGGCTCGCCGCGGTTGCGGAAGCGCCGGGCCAGGTACTCGACCAGGGGCAGGTGCAGCCCGACCAGCTCCTCGCGCAGGGCCGGGTTGCGGGTCTCGACGAAGCGCCGGAACAGGTCCTTGGCGTGGCCCCGGTCGACCGAGCGCCCGTTGAGGGGGGCGACGCCGTTGCCGGAGGCCTCCGGTCCCTGGTGGACCCCGGCGTTGGGCACCTCGCTCACCCGCGGCCGCCCGCCTTGCGGAAGCTCAGCCGCAGCCGGCCGGCCTCCGCCTGCTCGCGCACCTCGTCGGTCATGGCCGAGAGGATCTGCCAGGCGAAGGTGTCCCGCTCCAGCGGTTCGCCGCGGTCGGAGGCCTCGATCGAGACGTCGACCCGCAGCTCGGCGTCGGCCAGGTGGTAGGCGACGTTGAGGGTGGTCGCGCTGCCCCGCCTGGCCAGCAGCTGGGTGCAGGCCTCGTCGACCGCGATCCGCAGGTCGTCGATCTCCTCGTAGGTGAACTGGAGCTGGGCCGCCAGGCCGGTGGCGGCGGCCCGAGCCACCGCGAGGTAGGCGCCGGACGCGGGAATCTCGAGGTGCACGGTCGACGTCATACCCTGGCTCTCCTGCCGCTTCGGTTGCTTCCCCATCCAACCCCGGCCCCAGCGTATCGCGCAAGGCGCGTCAACCTGGCGGCCTGGCCACCCAGAGGGTGCGGCCCCGGGCCGGCTGGGCCGGGATGGCCGGCCACATCGGCCGCCGCTCGGCCAGCTCCAGCCCGGCCGCCGCCAGCAGGGCCTCGAGCTCGGCCTCGGAGTAGAGCCGCTGGCGGTAGGTCTCGGCCTCCTCGACGCCCCCGAGCGACCAGCGCAGCCGCTCGGCCAGCAGGTCGCCGGAGACCTCGTAGCTGGCGTCCAGGCGCAGGCCGTCGCGGTCGAGGTGGCGGCCCGGCGCCCAGCCCTGGTGGACGAACCGGGGCGACAGGGGCTCGACCACCACCGTGCCCCCGGGGGCGGCCGTGCGGCCCAGGTGGCCGAGGGCGGCCACCACCTCCTCGGGCTCGAGCAGGTAGTTGATGCTGGCGTTGAGGACCAGGACCAGGTCGGCCCAGCCGTCGCCCAGGGGCACGGCCCGGAGGTCGCCGGCGACCAGCCGGGGCGGGTCGGGCCACGGCTTGGCCGCCGCCACCGACAGCATGGGGAGGGACAGGTCGAAGCCGGTGACCTCGTAGCCGCGCCCGGCCAGCTCGACCGCGGCGTTGCCGGTGCCGCAGGCGGCCACCAGCACCCGGCGGACGGCGGTCCCCTGGGCGGCGGCGGCCTCCAGGCACAGGTCCACGAACCGGTCGTAGGGCGCCGCCGCCCAGACCAGGTCGTAGACGAGCGCATAGCGCCGGTAGGCGCCCGGGGGGACAGCTGGCACGGCTCGATTCTCGCAGATGGGCGGCACGCTAGAATCGGGCCCCATGACGGACGGCCGAATTCCCGAGCCGGCGCGCATCACCAGGCAGCGCACGGCCGTGCTGGACGCCCTCCGAAAGGCGCCGGAGCCGCTCTCGGCCAAGGACCTGCACGCCGGCCTCGGCCGTTCCGTCGGGCTGGCGACCGTCTACCGCGCCCTGCAGGGGCTGGTGGATGCGGGCCGGGTCGACGTGTTCCGGCGTGAATCCGGTGAGGCGCTGTTCCGCCTCTGCAATCCCGTTCACCATCACCATCTGGTTTGCCAGCGCTGCGGTCGAGTCGTCGAGATCGACGCCTGCGGGGTCGAGCTGTGGGCGTCCCGGGTCGCGCACCGCTACGGATTCGCGATCACCGCCCATCAGGCGGATGTTTTCGGCGTCTGCACCGCCTGCCAGGCCGGCCCCTGAAACAACGACGCCCGCGCCAATTGGCACGGGCGTCGGGGAGGCGACGCGTCAGGACGCGTCGGCCTTGGCGTTGCTGTTGGCCCGGGAGTTGCCCCGGCGGCGGGTCGCGACCGTCGCCCGCGAGGTGGAGCCGGGCTTGCGGCCGCGCTTCTTGAGCGTCTTGCCCAGGCCCTCGAGCTTGAGGTCGCGGTAGTTCTTGGCCGAGATGTCGAGTTGCTGGGTCGAGCCGTCGGGGTGACGGATGGACAGCTGGTAGGCCTCGCCCTCGGCAATCTCGGACTTGTCGATGTCCGAGACGTACATGGTGATCGTCTTGGTGCCCATGCAGGCTCCTTTCATTGCCTATCAGCGCATTCTGGTACCCCCACCACGCTGATTTCCCGAAGAGATAACCATACCGATCAGCGGTTCGCAACAACCGGATTCGAAATCTTTGCTCAAACAACCAGAGAAATGGCCGGCGGTACTGTCCCAGCGGCTGAGTCAGTGCCGGAATGACGCGATCGTGTGGCAAATGGGCGAGCAGCAGGCCATAAGGTGCCCTCGGGTCTAGCGTCGGGAATTAGCCGCGACCCGCCCGTCGCGGGTCACCAGCAGCACGCGCTCCAGGGCGGTCAGGTCGTCCAGCGGGTCGCCGTCGACCAGCAGCAGGTCGGCCCGCGCCCCGGCCACGACCCGGCCGGTACCGGCCAGCCCCAGGTGGGCCGCGGCCAGCGAGGTGGCGGCGGCCAGGGCCTGCCCGGGACCCAGGCCGGCCTCGACCAGCAGCCGCAGCTCCTCGACGTCCACCCCCGGGGGCGGTCCCTGGTTGCCGAGGTCGGTCCCGTAGACGACCCGCCCGCCGCGGGCCAGGAACCGGCGCACGCCGGCCCGCCGGGCCGGGCTCGGGTCGATGTGCAGGGTGGGCACGGCCACCACCGACTCGGCCAGGGCGTCGACCAGGGCGCCGGGCAGGGGAGTGGGGTCGAAGGGCCAGTGGGCCAGCTCGCCCACGCCGGCGGCCAGGGCCTTGGCCGCCTCGGCGGCGCTGCCGACGTGGGCGGTCACCCCGAGGCCGCGCTCGGCGGCCGCTTCGACCAGGGCGGCCAGGACGGGCGCGGGCAGGGTCGGGCCGACCCGGTCGTCGAGGGCGACCTTGATCACGGCCGCGCCGGCCGCGGCCAGCTCGGCCA
>CALGFH010000030.1 GCA_937881255.1 uncultured Actinomycetes bacterium | reverse complement strand
AGACGATCCGCAACTGGTTCGGCGCCTCGGACTGGGCCCACATCACCTGGTGCCTGCTGATCGTGGCCGGCTTCCACCTGCTGCTGACCCGGACCCGCTGGGGCCTGCACACCATCGCCGTTGGCGGCAACCCGCTCGGCGCCACCGAGGCCGGGATCCGGGCCGGCCGCATCAAGATCGGCAACTTCATGATGGTGGCCACCCTCGGCGGGTTCGCCGGGATCCTGGACGCCTTCCGCATCAACACCATCGACCCCAACCTGGGCGGCGGCTTCGGGATCATGTTCACCGCCGTCTCGGCGGCGGTGATCGGGGGCACCTCCCTGGCCGGCGGGTCGGGCACGGTCATCGGGGCCTTCCTCGGCGCCCTGGTCCTGGCCGAGCTCCAGGACGGCATGAACCTCATCGGCATCAGCGCCAACCCCTACTTCCTGATCCTGGGCGTGGCCATCGTCGTCTCGATGATCGCCAACGTGTACCTGTCCAGGCTGCGCCGGGCGGGCCGGGCGTGACCGGCTCCGGCGCCCCCGACGGGGAGGCCCTCCGGGTCGAGCACGTGGCCAAGCGCTTCGGCGGGGTGACCGCCCTGGCCGACGTCAACCTGCGCCTGGGCAGGGGCGAGGTGCTCGGCCTGATCGGCGACAACGGCGCCGGCAAGTCGACCCTGATCAAGATCCTCTGCGGCTTCCACCAGCCCGACGCCGGCCGCATCTTCGTGGGCGGCGAGGAGGTCGTGCTCAAGTCGGTCGACCACGCCCGCACCCTCGGGATCGACACCGTCTACCAGGACCTGGCCCTGGTCAACGAGCTGAGCGTCTACCACAACATGTTCCTCAACCGGGAGCTGGTCCGCTGGCCGCTGCTCAGCAACCGCCGCATGCGCCACCTGGCCAGGGAGCACCTCGAGGACATGGGGGTGAACATCCCGTCGGTCGAGGACGAGGTGGCCAAGCTCTCGGGCGGCCAGCGCCAGGCGATCGCCGTCGCCCGCTCGGTCTACAGCGACGCCAGGATCCTGCTGCTGGACGAGCCGCTGGCGGCCATGGGGGCCAAGGAAGGCGCCCTGATCCTCGACCTGGTGCGCGACCTCAAGGCCAAGGGCGAGGTCTCGATCATCATCATCGCCCACAACTACGGCCAGGTCCTGGAGGTCTGCGACCGGATCAACCTGCTCCAGCACGGGTCGATCACCTTCGACAAGCCGACCTCGGAGACGTCGGTCCAGGAGCTGACCGACCTGGTCGTGGCCGAGTACCGGGCCGCCCGGACCCAGCGGCTGCGACCCGACCCGGCCGGCAACGCGCGACCGGCCCCACGCCAGTAGCCGCTCATGCTCGCGCTGGTCGTGGCCGGGCCGGGGAGGTCGGCCGTCACCGACGTGCCGGAGCCGGTCCCGGGCCCCGGGGAGGTGCTGGTCTCGGTGGAGGCCGCCGGGATCTGCGGCTCCGACCTCGAGCTGCTCGACGGCCGCCGGCCGGCCGCCTTCGTCAGCTACCCGGTGGTGCCGGGACACGAATGGGCCGGACGGGTCGAGGCGCTGGGCCCGGGGGTGCGCGACCTCGCCCCGGGCGACCCGGTGGTGGCCGAGGGGCTGCGCTCCTGCGGCGTCTGCGACCGCTGCGCCGAGGGACGGACCAACCTGTGCGCGGCCGGGTACGCCGAGACCGGCTTCACCCATCCCGGCGCCCTGGCCGAGCGCCTGGCCGTCCCCGCCCGCCTCGTCCACCGCCTGCCCGCCGACCGCCCGGTGGCCCCGGCGGCCCTGCTGGAGCCGGCCGCCTGCGTGGCCAGCGGCCTGCTCGAAGCCGGCATGCCCCTGCCCGGCACCCGGGTCGCGGTGGTCGGCGACGGCCCCCTCGGCCTGCTCGCCCTCCTGCTCCTGGCGACCGCCAGCCCGGCCGAGCTCGTCCTCGTTGGCGGCCGCCCGGCCCGTTCCGCCCTCGGCCCGGGCTGCGGCGCCACCCGGGTCGTGGCCGCCGCCGACCCGGACGCCCTGGCCGCCCTCGCCGGCCACTTCGACACCGTGGTCGAGGCGACCAATGACCCCGCCGGCGCCGCCACCGCCCTGACCCTGCTCCGCCGCGGCGGCACCGCCGTCCTCCTCGGCATCTCCGGCGCCGGGCGGACCACCATCGACCCGGATGTGGTGACGCTCAACCAGCTCCGCGTCCAGGGAGCCTTCGCCGCCTCCACCGCCGCCTGGCGCTGGGTCACCGGCCTCTACGCCACCGGAGCCCTCGACCCCACCCCCCTGGTCACCCACCGGTTCCCCCTCGACCAGGTCGCCACGGCCTTCACCACCCTGACCGCCCCCGACTCGAGCGCGGTCAAGATCCTGATCCGCCCCGGCGGCTAGTGTGGAATGACTGAAAGAATGACGCTGACCTCCTGGCACCGGCGCAGGGTTGGCGAGGGAACAAGGAGTGGGTGCCGTGCAGCAACGCCGACTGGGTCGCCTGGGCCACCACAGCTCGGTCTTGATCTACGGGGCGGCCGCCCTGGCCGAGGTGGACCAGGACGTCGCCGACGCCTCGGTCCAGCTGGCCCTGGACGCCGGGATCAACCACTTCGACGTCGCGGCCAGCTACGGCGACGCCGAACTGCGGCTCGGGCCGTGGATGCCCACCATCCGGGACCGGATCTTCCTGGCCACCAAGACCGGCCTGCGTGACCGGGAGGCCGCCTGGGCCCAGATCAACCGCAGCCTGGAACGGCTGCAGACCGACCGGGTCGACCTCATCCAGGTCCACGCCGTCGGTGACCTGGCCGAGCTGGACCTCGTCACCGGTCCGGGTGGGTCGCTGGAGGCGGTGGTCCGGGCCCGGGAGGAGGGCCTGGCGGCTGCGATCGGCATCACCGGGCACGGGCACCAGGCCCCGGCGACCCATCTGGAGGCGCTGGCCCGGTTCCCGTTCGACACCGTCCTCACCCCGCTCAACTACGTGCTGAGCCAGGACCCCGCGTACCTGGCCGATTACCAGGCCCTGGTCGCCGAGGCCCAGGCCCAGGACGTGGGGCTGATGATCATCAAGGCGGCGTCGCGCCGGAACTGGCCCGAGGAGCCGGTCGAGCACGCCTACGGGACCTGGTACGAGCCGTTCGACGACCAGGAGCGGATCGGTGCCGCGGTCGCCTGGGTGCTGTCGCACCCGGAGGTGACCGGGATCGCCACGCCTGGCGACGTGCGGCTGCTACCGCTGCTCGTCGAGGCCGAGCGGCGCCTCCCCGGGATCGGCCTTGCCGACGCCGAACAGGTGCTGGCCCGGGCCGGCGACTACAGCTCCCCGTTCATCCACATCCCCTTCTGACGCAGGCGGCGCCGCTCCGATGGGAGCATGCCGGTCGGCGTGGCCGGCTGGCGGCCGGAGCGCTGCTCGAACGCGACCAGCAGCGGGGTGGCGACGAACACCGAGGAGTAGGTGCCGACCAGGATCCCGACCAGCAGGGCGAGCGCGAAGTCGGTGAGGGTGTCGCCACCGAGCACGAACAGTGCGGCCAGGATGAACAGCGCTCCCAGCCCGGTGTTGACGGTGCGGGGGACGGTCTGCAGGCAGGCGTCGTTGGCCAGGGCGGCCAGCGGCTCCCTGGTGCGGCCACGGAGGCGTTCGCGGATGCGGTCGAACACCACCACCGAGTCGTTGACCGAGTACCCGATCACCGTCAGCAGGGCGGCCAGGAACACCCCGTCCAGGGGCTTGCCCAGCCAGGCGAACAACCCCAGCAGGATGGCCACGTCGTGGAACATGGCGATCACCGCCGCCGCCCCGAAGGTCCAGCGGAACCGGATGGCCAGGTAGCCGAGCTGCACGGCCAGGGCGATCCCGAGGGCGATCAGGGCCTTGCGGCGCAGCTCGGCGCCGATGGTCGGGCCGATGAACTCGTCCCGCAGCTCCTCGCTCTGGCCGCCGACGGCGGTGACGGCCCGCCGCACCCGCTCCTCGCCGGCCTGGTCGAGCTGGCCGGTGCGCACGGCCAGGTTGCCGTCCCCGGATGCCTGCACGACCGCCCTGGGGAAGCCGGCCTCGGCCAGGGCCCGGCGGGCGGCGTCCAGGTCGACCGGCCGCTCGGTCCGGTACTCGAGCAGCCGGCCGCCGGTGAACTCCACCCCGAGGTTGGGGCCCCGCACGACCAGCCCGGCTCCGGCAAGCAGCAGCGCCACCAGGGACCCGGCCAGCCACCAGCGGGCCCGGCCGAGCAGGTCCGGGCCGCGGGTGGCGAGCCAGTCGGCCAGCCGCCCGCCACCCTCCAGCCCGAGCAGCCCGGGGCGCCGGCGCACCGCCGCCGCCCGGGTGACCAGCTCGACCAGGACCCGGGTGACGACCAGGGCGGTGAACATCGACACCAGCACCCCGACCGACAGGGTCACCCCGAACCCCCGGACCGCCCCCGAGGCCAGGAAGAACAGCAGGACGGCGGCCAGCAGGGTGGTGATGTTGGAGTCGACGATGGCGCTCAACGCCTTGGCGAACCCGCGTTCCAGCGACGGCCGCAGCCCGGCCCCGGCCCGATGCTCTTCGCGCATCCGCTCGAACACCAGCACGTTGGCGTCCACGGCCATGCCGATGGCGAGCACGAACCCGGCGATCCCGGGCAGGGTCAGGGTCGAGCGCAGGGCCAGGAGCACGGCGAACGACAGCAGCCCGTAGCAGAGCAGCGCCACCGCCGCCAGCCCGCCGAGGAGCCGGTAGTAGGCGATCATGTAGAGGATCGTCAGGGCCGTGCCGAGCACCGCGGCCTGCACGCTGGCCTTGATCGCGGCCTCTCCGAGCGTGGGGCCGACGGTGCGCTGCTCGACCACCTCGACCGGGACCGGCAGGGCGCCGGCCCGGATCAGCAACGACAGGTCCTGGGCCTCCTGGTCGGTGAAGTCGCCGGTGATCACCGTCTGGCCGCCACCGATGCCCTGCTCGCAGGCCACCGAGGGGTCGACCTGGGGGCTGGAGATGACCTGGCGGTCGAGCACGATGGCCACCCGCCGTCTCGGGTCGCCGGCCTGCTGGCAGGCCGCCTCGCCGGTCAGCTCGGCCCAGCGGCGCCCGCCGTCGCCCTGGAACTCGATCGCGACCTGCCAGCGGGTCTGGAACTGGGCGTCGAGCTCGGCCCGGGCGTCGCCGACCGCCTCCCCGGTGAGGGCGGCTGGGCCGAGCCGCAGCCGGCTCCCGTCCTCGTCGGCCAGCACCAGCTCGTCGCCGTCGGCCGGCGGCTGGGTCGTGGCCGGCTCCTCGGTTGCCGGTTCGGCCAGGCCGAGCACCGGATGCAACGTGAGCTGGGCCGTCTTGCCGATGACCTCGACGGCCTCCTCGGGGTCGTAGACGCCGGGCAGCTCCACGATCACCCGCCGCTCGCCCGAGCGCTGCAGGGTCGGTTCGGTCACCCCCAGCTGGTCGACCCGGCGGCGCAGCACCTCCAGGGTCCGGGCCAGGGTGTCCCCGTCGACGCGACGATCGGGGCTGTCGGTGGCCTCCAGGACGATCTGGGTGCCCCCCCGCAGGTCAAGGCCCAGCCGGGCCGGGCGGGTGACCACCATCCAGCCGGCCGCTCCGACCAGCAGCAACACGGCAACAAGACGCCACCCGAGGTGACGGGACAAAGGAACCTCCAGGTTCAGCCCACGCCGATGAGGGCACGGCGCGGGCGGCGGTCAGGCCGACTGGAGGGAGGGCGGCGCCCGAGCGGCAAGCTGGGTGAGCTGGACCAGCGACCGGCCCGCGGCCAAGCCGGACCGAAGCCGTCCCGCGCCGACCCCGTACACGAGTGCGCAGGCGCCGGCCAGCATGCCGAGCAGCAGCGGTAGCAGGCGCCCGCTCTGGCTCGGGCGCTGGTCAGGGGGTCGCAGCGCTGGGACGCGATCCCGCGGCGCGGCCGACTCCAAACCTGGCCGTGAGCGGCTCGCGGCCAACTGGTCCGTGGCCCCGCCCGCGACCGAGGAGGCGAGTGCGCCCGCCCCCAGCGATGCGAGCACCACGGCGAGGACCAGGAACACCCTGGTGGCCGAGTGCTGCCGCTGCATCCGCATCGCGGTTGGACCGTACTGGATCATCCGGCGACCGCCAAGGTGACCGACTCGATGGACCGATGATGGGTTGCCAGCAGCGGCAGCGTGCTGGTGAAGTCCCCGACGTCGGAGCCGTGCCGCCCCCCGGGGCATGCCCGCCGTGGTCACATCACATCCTCAGGCGATCTTGCGGTGGTAGGTGGCCATGGCGAGGGCGTACGCGACGACGAGGATGCCG
>CALGFH010000029.1 GCA_937881255.1 uncultured Actinomycetes bacterium | reverse complement strand
GCCGGCGGGCCCGGGGTGGCCGGGTGGGCCATCGGGGCCAGCCTGGCCGGGCTGGTGGTGGCCATCGCCACCATCCTCCGGCCCCGCTGGTCGCCGGTCACCGGGCCGATCTACGCCCTGGTCCAGGGGGTGGTCCTCGGGGTGGTGTCGATGTGGTTCGAGGCCAGCTACCCCGGCATCGCCATCCAGGCGGTGGCCCTGACCTTCGGCGTGCTCGGGGCCATGCTGGTCCTCTACAAGACCCGGGTGATCAAGGTCACCCAGCGGTTCCGGGCCGGCGTGCTCGCCGCCACCCTGGCCATCGCCGTGGTCTACCTGGTGTCGCTGGTGCTCGGCCTGTTCGGGGTCCGGGTGCCGTTCCTGAACGACGCCAGCCCCCTGGGGATCCTGATCAGCCTGGCCATCGTGACCGTGGCCGCCCTCAACCTGGTGCTCGACTTCGACCTGATCGAGCGCGGGGCCCGCTCGGGGGCGCCGGCCTACATGGAGTGGTACGCCGCCTTCGGGCTGCTGGTCACCCTGGTCTGGCTGTACCTGGAGCTGCTCCGCCTGCTGTCCAAGCTGCGCCGCTGAGCGGGCCGCTCACACGTGGCCGGCGACCAGGCGGCCGTCCTTGACCACGGCGGCGATGCGGTCGCCGATGGTGGCCAGCTCGAACGGGTCGCCGTCGACCACCACCAGGTCGGCCCGCCTGCCCGGCTCCAGGGTGCCGAGCTCGCCGGCCACCCCGAGCAGCTCGGCCGCCGAGGAGGTGGTGGCCGCCAGCACCTGGGCCGGGGCCATGCCGCCCTTGGCCATCAGCTCCAGCTCGGCCAGGTTGCGGCCGTGCGGGGTGACGCCGCTGTCGGTGCCCATGGCCACCTTGACCCCGGCGGCGACGGCCCGGCGGAAGGAGTCGGCGTGGGCCTCGGACACCTCCAGGGCCTTGCGCCGGGACGACTCGGGGATCGGCACCCCGGCCTCGGCCGCGGCCAGCACCCCCCGGGGCGCGACCAGGGTCGGGACCAGCCAGGTGCCCCGGTCCAGCATCAGCCCGATGGCCTCGTCGTCCAGGTAGATGCCGTGCTCGACCGAGCGGACCCCGGCCCGGACGGCCGCCTTGATGCCGTCGCTGCCCTGGGCGTGGGCCATCACCCAGCGGCCGGCGGCGGCCGCCTCGGTGACCAGGGCGGTCAGCTCGTCGTCGCGGAAGTGCGCGTGCCGGGGGTCGTCGGTCGGGGACAGCACGCCGCCGCTGGTCGCCACCTTGATGACGTCGGCGCCCGCCCTGACCAGCTCCCGGACCTTGCGGCGCATGGCCTCGGGCCCGTCGACCAGGCCGTCGGGCATGCCCGGGTAGATCGGCCAGAAGTGGAGCTCCTGCCCCGACGGGAACCAGCCGTCGCCGTGCCCGCCGGTCTGGGTGAGCAGGGTCAGCGAGATCTGCAGCCGCGGCCCCTGGACCAGCCCGTCCTCGACCGCCCGCTTGATCCCGGCGTCGGCCCCGGCCGCGTCCCGCACCGTCGTGATCCCGGCGGCCAGGGTGGCCCCCAGGTTCTGGACGGTCTCGTAGAAGCGGTAGGAGAACGGCTTCTGGAGGATGCCCATCAGGTCGATGCTGGACAGGGTCACGTGGGTGTGGCAGTCGAACAGCCCCGGCAGCAGGTGGCGGCCGCCGACGTCGACGGCCTCGTCGCCGTCCAGCCCGGGCCCGACCTCGAGGATGCGGCCGCCCTCGACCAGCACGTCGGCCTCGCCTGGCCCGGCCCCGGTGCCGTCGAACACCCGCCCGCCGGTGAGCAGTGTCCTGGTCGGGAGCCCGGCCTGGCCGGTCAACGCGGTGGCTGCCCGTCCTCGCGCTGGCGGGCCCGCTCGGGGGCGAGCAGGTAGTCGGTCAGGCCGACCACGTTGCCCCAGGGGTCGGCGACCTCGACCAGCCAGCCGGTGCGGAGCTCGCGCGCCTCACCAAGCAAGGCCACCCCGGTCCGGGCAAGGGCCTTGCCGGCCGCCCGGGCGTCCGGGACCTCCAGCCACAGCCGGGGCGAGGACCGGGGCGGTCCCGGGGCCACGTCGCCGGCCCGCACGACCAGGCCGGCCTCCTCGTCGCCGAGCCGGAACCCGACGACCCCGGCGTCGGGGAAGTCGAACTTCACCCCGAGGCCGAGGCGGCCGGCGTAGAAGCCCTTGGCCACCTCCAGGTCGCCGACGTCCAGGAGCACGTTGTCCAGGCCGAGCACGGTGATCTCGCTCATGGGGAGCATCAAACCGGCGCCATCGGGCGCCGTCAAGGCGGCCCGGCTTGACAATCCGCGGGCCGACCAGGCATCAAGGAGAAGAGCGGGCGGCCTTCCCCCATGCCGCCCAGGGAGGTCGGTACCGGTGCCACCTGACCCCTACGAGCGCCTCCAGGCGGCCCGGACGGCCGTCAAGGCGCTGAAGGACGAACGGTCCATGCTGGCCGTCCGCCTGGTCGACCTGGCCAAGGCCAGCGACGAGGAGGCCCTGGTCGAGGCCTCGATGCGGCTGGACGCGCTGCCCGTCGAGCTGCTCCGGGCCGAGCTCAAGCTGGCCCGGGCCGACCGCCAGGCGGCCAGGGCGACCCTCCAGGCGGCCGAGGCCAGCCTGGCCAGGGCCCTGGCCAACGTCCGCGACGTGGAGCCGCTGCCCGACGCCACCGTCAAGGAGAAGCTGGAGCGGGCGGCCGAGGGGGAGGCCGAGGAGCCCGAGGGCGAGCCGGCCGACGACGACGAGCCGGCCCCGGTGGCGTCGCCCGGCCTGGCCGAGGCGGCCAGGCAGCGCCGCGGCGCCGACGAGCAGTGGGTGCGCGAGTGCCGGCTGGCCGTCGAGCGGGCCGAGCAGCGGGTCCGGGCGCTGGAGGCGGCCGTGGCCGAGGCCGGCCGGCCCGAGCCGGACGAGCCCGCCCACCGGGCCTTCGCCAAGCGGACCACCGAGGCCAGAGCGGCCATCGAGCAGGCCAGGACGGCCAACGGCCAGGCCGAGCTCGACCTGATGCACGCCACCGAGCTGGCCAAGGTGGCCCTGGACGGGCTGCTGGCGGCGCGGGCCGGGGCCGACTGGCGGGCCCTGGAGCACGCCCGCCAGGCCCGCGCCGACGCGGCCGCCGGGGTCGGCCCGGCCTGGGAGGCCCTGCGCTGCGCCGGCCTGCGGATCGCCAGGGCCACCTACGAGCTCGACCGCCTGGTCGAGGAGTGGGTCTCGAGCCGGCCCTAGCCCGGTTCGCCCGGCCCGGCCTCGGGCGGGCCGAAGGGCTCGATGCGGGGGTTGCCGTAGACGCCCTCGACCAGCTCGGAGTCCCCGACCCGGGCGGCCGCGGCCTCGTCGACCAGGACGGTGTAGAGGTGCTCGGCCGGGCTGATGTTGACCACCCCGAAGGCGGGGTCGACCTCCTCGGCGGCCAGGCCGAGGAGCCGGCGCACCTCCTCAAGGGTCGCCTGCTCCGGCGACAGCCGCAGGGTCACCATCACCCCGGCCATGTCACCGCGCCCGATTCACCGGGGCACCCCTCCGGGGTTCCCCGGACCCCTCCGGCGGCTGGACCGCTTGACCCCGGCCAGGGTGGCGGCCAGGCGCTGTGCGTCGATCACGCCCCAGCCGAAGTCGTGGTCGAAGCCGGTCCCGCCCAGGTCCTCGGCCGTCTTGAACAGCAGGGCCCGCAGCTCGGCCGGGGACAGCACCGAGGACGGGTACTTCTCGCGGACGGCCGCCACCACCCCGGCCGCGACCGGGCAGGCGGCCGAGGTGCCGCCGTCGGCCGGGAACACCCCCGAGCCGGCGAAGTGGGTGTAGGCGGACAGGTCGGGCTTGTCGGGGTCGAGGCGGCCCGGCCCCTGGGAGGAGTAGCCGACCCGGCGCTTGCGGGTGTCGACCCCGGCCACCGACAGCACGCTCGGGTGGGAGTTGGCCCCGCAGATGGGCCGGGTCGAGCCGAACCGGCAGCGGCCGTCGGGGCAGTCGCGGCCGCAGTTGCCGGCCGCGAACAGGATGTCCGCCCCGGCCGCCTCCAGGCTGGCCACGATCACGTTGAACGGGTGGGCCGGGTTGTCGGAGTAGTTGCCGGGGTGGCCGACCGGGAAGTCCCAGGTGGGGGAGAACATCCCCCAGCTGTTGTTGACCACCAGGGCCCGGCGGCTGGCCGGCATGGCCTGGACGCTGGCCAGCAGCCTGGAGAAGCTCAGCACGGCGTCCGACAGCAGCCCCGACATGGAGGTCTCGCCCGGGGTCTCCGACAGCAGCAGGGCGTGGTCGACCAGGGTCGCCTTGGGCGCGGCGATGCCGACGTCGTAGGCGCACATGGTGCCGTGGCCGACCGGGTGCTGGCCCGGCCTGGTGGCCACCCCGGCCGGGGTCCAGCTGCGCTGGCGGGAGAACTTGGGGTCGCGGCCCTTGGACTCGAGGTGGGCCAGGTTGATCCCGGTGTCGACGATCACCACCGGCACCCGGTAGCCGTCCATGCCGGCGTCGGCCAGGGCCTTGACCCCGAGCTGGGCGGCCACGTCCTGGTCGGTGCCGACCGCCGGGGCGCCCGGGCAGACCAGGCAGGACTCGATCACCGGGTCGGCGAACACCCCGACCACCTCGGGCCGGGCGGTGGCCTCGGCCAGGGCGCTCCGCTGGCTGTCCGGGTCGTCGGGCAGGCTGCCCCTGACCAGGTAGGTGGCCTCCTCGGGGGCCATCGAGAAGCTGACCGCGGGCGAGTACCGGTAGGGGCTGGCCCCGGGCTCGTCGGCGTGGGGGGTCGGCACCTGGACCGGGTTGAAGGCGGGGTCGATGATCAGCCCGGGGATCGGGGCGGCGGTGGTGGCGGCGAACTCCGGCATCGCCTCCCCGCGCAGGG
>CALGFH010000028.1 GCA_937881255.1 uncultured Actinomycetes bacterium | reverse complement strand
GGGTCGGGCAGGGCGGGACGCTGGTGGTGGCCGACCCCAGCTCGGCGGTGACCGAGGTCGAGCAGGTCGGCTCCACCCGCATCGGCCTCCTCGATGCCGAGCTCGAACGGCGCTGCGCGGAGGCCGCCCTGGCCGACGTCCGGCGGGTCGCGGCCCCGGGCGGGGTGGTGTTCGAGGTCCCCGAGGGTGGTGGCGCCCGGGCCTGCTTCCCCCGCAACAACGGCGCCTGGCTGCTGATCCAGCCGCTCGGCAGCGGCGCCGTCGTCCGCCTGGGCGGGGCCAGCGTGCTGGTCAACCAGGAGCTGGGCGAGGCCGACAACGCCGTGCTGCTGGCCAGCCTGCTCGTCCCGGTCGAGGGGACCAGCGTCCAGGTGCTGCAGCCTCCCCTCCCCGGCGGGGGCAACGCCGGGCTGGGCGACCTGATCGCCCCCCGGGTACGCCTGGCCCTGTGGCAGCTGGTGGTCGCGTTCGTGCTGCTCGCCCTCTGGAGGGCGCGCCGGCTCGGGCGGCCGGTCCCCGAGCCCCAGCCGGTCCAGCTCCCCGGGGCCGAGCTGGTCGTGGCCGTCGGCAACCTGCTCCAGCGGGCCAAGGGGCGCGGCCAGGCGGCCGGGCTGCTCACCGACGACCTGCGCCGCTCCATGGCCGAACGGCTCGGCCTGCCCCCGTCGGCCCCGGCCGACCTGGTGGCCGACACGGTGGCCGCCCGGACCGGCATCCCCCGCGAGCGGGTGCTCCGCACGCTCACCCAGACCGCGCCCCGCGACGAGGCCGAGCTCGTCGCCCTCAGCCAAGCCATCGACACCGTCCGCCGGGAGGTCACCCGTGTCCGCTAGAGCTTTGATCGAGCGCGTCCAGAGGGGGCGCCGGTGAGCGAGACCGGAGCCGCGCCAGGGCCGGCGCCAGGAGGACCCCGGGGGGCGGTGCTCCGGGTCAGGGACGAGATCGCCAAGGCGGTCGTCGGGCAGGACGGGGCGGTGTCGGGGCTGGTCGCGGCGTTGCTGGTCCGTGGCCACGTGCTGCTCGAGGGTGTGCCCGGGGTGGCCAAGACGCTGCTGGTCAAGACCCTGGCCCGGACCCTCGACCTGGAGTTCAAGCGGGTCCAGTTCACCCCCGACCTGATGCCCTCGGACGTGACCGGGCAGGTCATCTTCGAGCAGCGCGACGGGTCCTTCCGCTTCCGCCAGGGGCCGGTGTTCACCAACCTGCTGCTGGCCGACGAGATCAACCGCACCCCGCCCAAGACCCAGGCCTCGCTGCTGGAGGCGATGGAGGAGCGCCAGGTGTCGGTCGAGGGCCAGGGGCACCCGCTGCCCGAGCCGTTCCTGGTCGTCGCCACCCAGAACCCGGTCGAGTACGAGGGCACCTATCCCCTGCCCGAGGCCCAGCTCGACCGGTTCCTGTTCAAGCTCCAGATGGGCTACCCGTCGGCCGAGCAGGAGCAGGCCGTCCTCGCCCGCCACGACGCCGGCATGGACCCGCACGACCTGGCCACCCTCGGGGTGACGGCGGTGGCCGGCCGGCAGGACCTGGAGGCGGCCCGCAAGGAGGTGGCCGCGATCCAGGTCGAGGCAAGGGTGCAGGCCTACATCGTGGCCATCGCCCGGGCGACCAGGGAGTCGCCGTCGCTGGAGCTGGGCGTCTCCCCCCGAGGGGCGACCATGCTGCTGCACGCCTCCAAGGCCTGGGCCTGGCTGGCCGGGAAGCAGTACGTCACCCCGGACGAGATCAAGGCCGTGGCCAAGCCGACCCTGCGCCACCGGGTCGAGCTGCGCCCGGAGGTCGAGCTCGAGGGCGTGACCGCCGACGGCGTCCTCGACGGCGTCCTGGCCGCCGTCCCGGTCCCCCGGTGACCCGGGAGCCCCGGTGACCTCGCCGCCCGCCCCGACTCCCGGGGTCCCCGGGGACTTCGGGGGGCGGTCGGGGTGGCCGGTGCCGACCTGGAGGCTGGTGGTGGCGGCGGCGGTCGGGTCGCTGGCGGTGCTGCTGCTGCCGGTGCGGCCGCCCTGGGGGCTGTGGGTGGTGAACGGGGTGCTGGTGGTGGCCGCGGTGGCCGACTGGTGGCTGGCGGTCCGGCCCGGCGAGCTGGAGGTGGAGCGGGAGCTGCCGGGGATCGTGCCCCTCCGGACCGAGGCCCGGGTGGTCACCCGCAGGGTGCGGGTGGTGGTGCCGGCGAGGGGGAGGGTGACGGCGGCGACCATGGTCCGGCCGAGCCGGCGGGGGCGGTTCACCCCGGGCGAGATCGTGGTCCGGGTGGAGGGGCCGCTGGGGCTGATGGCCAGGCAGGGGCGGCGGCGGGTGCCGGGGGTCCTGCGGGTCTACCCGCCGTTCGACTCGCGGGACGAGGCCGAGCTGCGGGTCAACAAGGCCCGCATCCTCGAGGTCGGGCTGCGGTCGGCCCAGGGGCGCGGTGGCGGGACCGAGTTCGACTCGATGCGCGAGTACGGGGTGGACGACGAGTTCCGGCGGATCGACTGGGCGGCCACCGCCCGGTCGGGCAAGCCGATCGTGCGCACCTACCGGGCGGAGCGGAACCAGACGGTGCTGCTGCTGCTGGACAGCGGGCGGACCATGGCCGGCCGGGTGGCCGAGGTGCCCCGGCTCGACCACGCGATGGACGCCGTCATGATGCTGACCTCGCTGGCCACCCGGCTCGGCGACCGGGCCGGGCTGGTCGCCTTCGACCGGGAGGTGCGGGCGGTGGTCGGGCCGGGACACGCCCGGGACCAGCTCTCGAGGGTCACCGAGGCGATGTACCAGCTCCAGCCGCTGCTGGTCGAGAGCGACTACCGCGGCGCCTTCGCCGAGACCCTGGCCCGGTTCCGGCGCCGGGCCATGCTGGTCGTCCTCACCGAGCTGGCCGAGCAGGCGGTGGCCGAGACCCTCCTGCCGGCCCTGCCCCTGATCGCCCGCGACCACCTGGTCGTGGTGGCCAGCGTGGCCGACCCGGAGGTGCGCGGCTGGGCGCTGGCCACGCCGGTCGAGCCGGGCGCCGCCTACCGCAAGGCCGCGGCCGTGGCCGCCCTGGCCGACCGCCGCCGGACCGTGGCCCGGCTGCGCGGCCTGGGCGCGGTGGTGGTCGACGCCCCGCCCGGCCGCCTCGCCCCCGACCTGGCCGACGCCTACCTGCGGGTCAAGGCCACCGGCCGGCTCTGAGCAGGCCATCCACGAGCATGTTTGCCGAGCCAGCAAGTCGAGTATGCATCTCCGTGGTGCAACCATGAACCCGACCCGCAGCAGCCGACGAGCAGGACCGCTCCTGGCCGCGGTCGCGCTGCTGGCCGTCCTGGCCGCCGGGTGCGGGATCCCCCGGGACCCCGAGAGCACCCTGGACCGGGTCCGGGGGGGCACGCTGCGGGCCGGGATCACGGCCAGCGAGCCCTGGACGACCCTGGAAGGCGGGCGGCCGGGCGGGGTCGAGGTCGAGCTGGTCGAGCGGTTCGCCACCGAGCTGGGGGCCGGGGTCGAGTGGGTGGACGGCTCGGAGGCCGACCTGATGGCCGCGCTCGAGGTGCGGGAGCTGGACCTGGTGGTGGGCGGGCTCACCGCCGACACGCCGTGGCAGGCCAAGGCGGCCATCACCCGCTCCTACGCCACCACCAGGGTGGTGGTCGCGGTCCCGTCCTCGCAGCCGGCCCCGGACGACATCGCCGGGCTGCGGGTGGCCGTCGAGGCCGGGACCGACGCGGCCGGGATCCTGGAGGACAAGACCGACGCCATCCCGGTCCGGGTGGCGGACGTGACCCAGGTCAGGGGGTCGGCGGTGGCCATCGAGGAGTGGCTGCTGGCCGACCTGGACCTGCGCGACACCGGCGTCCACCTGAGCAAGTCCAAGCACGTCATGGCGACCCCGATGGGCGAGAACGCCTTCCTGGTGCGGCTGGAGCGGTTCCTGATCGCCAACCAGGGCGAGGTGCCGGCCCTCCTGGACAAGGCGGAGGCCGGTCGATGAGCGCCGGAGTCCGGCTGGACGCGGCCGAGGCCGGCCGGTGAGCCCCGGAGGCGGTGATGGCTGAGCACCACGAGATGCCCCCGGACAAGCACCAGAAGCTGGTCAAGGCGGTGCGGCTGGAGTGGATCTCGATCCTCTACCTGCTGTCGGCGATCGTGCTGCTGTACTTCACCCTCGGCAGCTCGCAGGCGATGAAGGCGGCCTGGGTCGAGGACATCCTCGGCCTCACCCCGCCGATCGCCTTCCTGGTCGCCTCGCGGGTGCGGAACCGCAAGCCGAACGACCGGTTCCCCTACGGCTACCACCGGGCCACGGCCATCGCCTACCTGTGCGCCGCCGTCGCCCTGCTCGCCCTCGGGGCCTTCATCCTCTACGACTCGGTGAGCAAGCTGCTCAAGTTCGAGCACGCCCCGATCGACCTGGTCAAGCCGTTCGGGGACCGGCCGATCTGGCTCGGGTGGCTGATGCTGGCCGCGCTCGCCTACAGCGCCGTCCCCCAGGTGTTCCTCGGGCGGCTCAAGCAGCCGCTGGCCAGGGAGCTCAACGACAAGGTGCTGTACGCGGACTCGGAGATGAACCGGGCCGACTGGATGACGGCCGGGGCGGCCATGCTCGGGGTGGTCGGCATCGGGTTCGGGCTGTGGTGGGCCGACTCGGTGGCGGCCAGCGTCATCTCGGTCGACATCGTCCGCGACGGCTGGAAGAACCTCCGGGTGGCCGTGGACGACCTGATGGACAAGGAGCCGACGGTCGTCGACGACTCCAGGGCCGACCCGCTGCCCCTCTGGGTCAAGAACGAGCTGATGCTGATGGACTGGGTCAAGGACGCCGAGGTGCGGCTGCGCGAGGGCGGCCACGTGTTCCTCGGGGAGGCGTTCGTGGTCCCGGTCGACAACGAGGACCTGGTGGGCAGGATCGACCGGGCCAACCAGCACCTGCTCGACCTCGACTGGCGGCTGCACGAGCTGGTAATCACGCCGGTGCCCGAGATCCAGCGGCCGGAGCCGGCCGGCGAGGGCGGCTGACCCGGCGGCTCAGCCGCCGGCGGCGGCCTTGAGCTGGGTCATGGTGAACAGCGGGCGCAGCTCGACCCCGACGTCGGCCAGGTTGGCCGGGCCGCCGGCCTCGCGGTCGATCACGCAGAGGGCGACGGCGACCTCGGCCCCCTCGGAGCGGAGGGCCCGGCAGGAGTCGACCACGGCGCCGCCGGAGGTGACCACGTCCTCGACCACGACCAGGCGGCGGCCGGCGACGTCGAAGCCCTCGGCCAGGCGGCGGGTGCCGTACGGCTTGGCCTGCTTGCGCACGAACCCGGCCGGCAGGCCGGTGACCTGGGACAGGACGGTGGCCAGGGGCACCCCGCCGAGCTCGAGGCCGGCCAGGCCGTCGGCGCCGTCGGGGAGCAGCCCGGCCATGGCCTCGGCCAGCTCCCGCAGCAGCCGGGGGTCGGACTCGAACCGGTACTTGTCGAAGTACTCGCTGCTGGTCGCCCCCGAGCGGAGCACGAACGTGCCGGTCAGGTGCGAGGCCTGGTGGACCCGCCGGGCCAGGTCGTCCGCCAGGTCGCCGGCCGCTGGCGGGACCCCGGTCGCGGCGGCGGGCCCGGAGGCCCCGACCACGGACGGTGGCTCGGCCGGGCCGGGCGGGACAGGGGGGTCGGCGGGGTCCATGGCGGGATCCTATGCGCGGCCGTAGACGGGGATGGCGGCGCCGCTGGTCGGGGCCGAGTCGTCGCTGCAGAGGAACCGGATGACGGCGGCGACCTGCTCGGGGGGGACCCACTTGGAGGTGTCGGCCTCGGGCTGGGCGGTACGGTTGGCCGGGGTGTCGATGACGCTGGGGAGGACGGCGTTGCAGCGGACCCCGGCGGCCCGGTACTCGACGGCGACGGCCTGGGCGAAGGCGAGCACGGCCGCCTTGGCGCTGACGTAGCCGCCGGCGCCGCGGAAGGGGGCGACGGCGGCCCGGGCGGAGACGCAGACGATCGCGCCGTTGCCGGCGTCGACCAGGTGCGGCAGCACGGCCTGGGTGACCAGGTAGGTCGGGCGCAGGTTGAGGGTCAGCTGGCGCTCGAACTGCTCGATCGGCGTCTCGTGGACCAGGCCGCCGATGGCGTAGCCGCCGACCAGGTTGACCAGGGCCCGGAGGGGGGCCGCGGCCCGGTCGGCGGCGGCCACCGCGACCGCCTCGGCCACGTCGGCCGGCTCGAACAGGTCGGTGGCCACCGACTCCAGCCGGTCGTGGCCGACCAGGTCCTGGGGCGGCCGCCCGGAGCGGGAGGTGGCCACCACCCGCCAGCCGTCGTCCAGGAACGCCGCCACCACCGCCGGCCCGAGCCCGCCCGTGGCCCCGGTGACCAGCACGGTCGCCTCCCGGGGGGGTGCGGTGGGTTGGGCGGTCACGGGGCGGCCACCGGGACCCGGAGGCGGTCGCGTTCGGTCAGCCAGCCGCCGGCGTCCTCCTCGCCGAGGGCGCCGGTGAGGCCGCGGGCGGCGGCGCGGCGGCCGAGCACGACGATGTAGGTGAGGAACCCGGCCTCGGCGAGCACCCCGATCCCGACCCGCAGCCAGGTCGGCCAGGGCCGGCCGGTGACGAACCCCTCGATGGTGCCGGCGACCAGGAAGGCGGCGACCAGCCCGAGCACGATCACCACCGCCCGCCGGCCCTCGGAGGCCAGGGCCTGGACCCGGGGCCGGTCGCCCGGGTCGATCAGCGTCCAGCCGAGCCGCAGCCCGGCCCCCCCGGCCACGAACACGCTGGTCAGCTCCAGCAGCCCGTGAGGCAGGATCAGGCCCCAGAACTTGGGCTGCTGGCCGACGGCCGCGAACAGCCCGGCGACCAGGCCCAGGTTGGCCCCGTTGAGGATCAGCACGTACAGGGTCCCGACGCAGAAGAAGATCCCCAGCGCGAACGCCTGGAAGGCGACCAGGACGTTGTTGGAGAACACCTGGGAGGCGAACTGGGCCGCCGGGGCGGACGAGTAGTAGGCCTCGAAGTCGCGGTTGACGTAGGCCTCGCGGACGGCCGGGGGCGCGGCCGCCTCGACGGCGGTGGGCGAGTTGGCCAGCCACAGCCCGAACCCGGCCGCCGGGAGCAGGGTGGCCAGGGTGGCCGCGACCACGAACCAGCGGGCGTGCCAGACCGCCGCCGGGAACGACACGGTGAAGAACCGCCCGAAGGCCCGCAGGGTCCGGGGCCGGGTGCCGTAGACCACCGACCCGGCCCGCGCGACCAGCCCGCTCAGCTTGGCCGTGAGGGCCGGGTCGCGGTAGTAGGTCTGGGCGTAGGAAAGGTGGCCGGCGACCCGCTGGTAGAGTCGGACCAGCTCATCCAGCTCGGCGGCGGAGAGGCGGCCGACCCCTCGCTGCCCCCGGCCGGTGAGCTCGGCCAGGCGGGTCCAGACGGGGCCGTTGGTCGCGATGTACCGGTCGATGTCCACCGGGGGATTCTAGAGGGGAAGCGGCTGTAGATGGCGCAGGTCGAGTCGGCCCGGATGGTCACGCCGGAGGCGGTGGCGCTCGAGTTCCGGACGGCCAACCTCGGCTCGCGCATCCTCGCCTACCTGATCGACATGGTGGTGGTGGTCGCCGGCATCCTGGCCGGGCTGTTCGCGGTGGCCCTGATCGGGCAGGCCAGCGACGTGGTCGTGCCCGACTGGGTGGCCCTGACCATCGTGCTGGTCCTGCTGCCGTCGTGGTGGCTGGGCTACTTCATCGCCTTCGAGACCCTGTGGCGGGGGCGGACCCTCGGCAAGGCGGCCCTCGGGCTGCGGGTGGTCACCAAGGAGGGGGCACCGGTCCGGTTCCGCCACGCGGCCATCCGAGGGCTGCTGGGGCTGGTCGACTTCCTCATCCTGGGCGGCTTCCTGGCGGTCGTGTTCATCCTGTTCACCCGGGACAACCAGCGGCTCGGGGACCTGGTGGCCGGGACCCTGGTGCTGCGCGAGCGCAGCGCCCTGGCCGCCCCGGCGCCGGTCACCTTCGCTCCCCCGCCGGGGCTGGAGCACTACGCCGCCACCCTCGACCCGAGCGGGGTCGGCATCGACGAGTACCAGGCGGTGCGGACGTTCCTGCTGCGAGCGCCCAGCCTGTCCCCCGGCCCCCGCTCGGCCCTGGCCCTGCAGCTGGCCAACCCGCTGGCGGCCCGCCTGCGCCCCCCGCCACCGCCCGGGGTCTCCCCCGAGCTCTACCTCCAGTGCGTGGCCGCCGCCTACCAGCAGCGCCAGCGCCTGGCCGCCCCGGG
>CALGFH010000027.1 GCA_937881255.1 uncultured Actinomycetes bacterium | reverse complement strand
TCGGTGGTGGTCCCGGTCAAGGCCATCGTCATGAACGTCCTCAGCCTCGGGGCCACCTTCGGCGCCCTGGTCTGGGTCTTCCAGGACGGCCACCTGGCCGGGCTGCTGGGCGCCGAGGGCTCCGGGGCCCTTGACCCGACGGTCCCGGTGCTGACCTTCGCCATCACCTTCGGGCTGAGCATGGACTACGAGGTGTTCCTGCTGTCGCGGATCAAGGAGGCCTGGGACGAGACCGGCGACAACGACCAGGCGGTCGCCCTCGGGCTGCAGCGCTCGGGCCGGATCGTGACCTCGGCGGCGCTGCTGCTGGTGGTGGTCTACGCCGGGTTCATGGCCGCCGGGATGCTGACCATCAAGCAGATCGGGCTGGGCACGGTCCTGGCCGTGCTGCTGGACGCCACCGTGGTCCGGATGCTGCTGGTCCCGGCGACCATGAAGCTGATGGGCCGCTGGAACTGGTGGGCCCCCGGCCCGCTGCGCCGCCTCCACCGCCGGGTCGGGCTGGCCGAGCGGCCGTCGCCCGCGCTCAGCCTCCCTGGAGGTAGGCGCGCAGATGCCGGGCGGTGAGCGAGTCGCCGTGGGCGACCAGGTCCGCGGGGGTGCCGGTGAAGACCACCTGCCCGCCGTCGTGGCCGGCCCCGGGGCCGAGGTCGACCAGCCAGTCGGCGTGGGCCATCACCGCCTGGTGGTGCTCGATCACGATCACCGTGTTGCCGTCGTCGACCAGCCGGTCCAGCAGCTGCAGGAGCTGGTCGACGTCGGCCAGGTGGAGGCCGGTGGTCGGCTCGTCGAGCACGTAGGTGGCGGCCGGCTCGGCCATGTGGATGGCCAGCTTGAGCCGCTGCCGCTCGCCCCCGGAGAGGGTGGTGAGCGGCTGCCCGAGCCCCAGGTAGCCGAGGCCGACGTCGGCCAGCCGGTCCAGGATGAGCCGGGCCGCCCGGGGGGTCAGGAACTCGCGGGCCTCGGTCACCGGCATGGCCAGGACCTCGCTGATGTCCTTGCCGTCGAGCTTGTAGGTGAGCACCTCGGGGGTGAAGCGCCTGCCCTCGCACTGCTCGCACACGCTGGCCACCCCGGCCATCATGGCCAGGTCGGTGTAGACCAGGCCGATGCCGTTGCACTTGGGGCAGGCGCCCTCGGAGTTGGCGCTGAACAGGGCCGCCTTGACCCCGTTGGCCTTGGAGAAGGCGACACGGATGGGGTCGAGCAGCCCGGTGTAGGTGGCCGGGTTGCTGCGGCGGGACCCGCGGATCGGGGCCTGGTCGACCATGACCACGCCCTCGCGGCGCCGCAGGGAGCCCTGGACGAGCGAGCTCTTGCCCGACCCGGCGACCCCGGTGACCACCGTCAGCACCCCAAGGGGCAGGTCGACGCTCACGTCCTTGAGGTTGTGCAGGGTGGCGCCGCTGATCGACAGCTGGCCGGTGGGTGCCCGGACCTTCTCGCGCAGCGGGGTCCGGTGGCCCAGGTGGGTCCCGGTCAGGGTCCCCGACCGGCGCAGCCCGGCCACGTCGCCGCTGTAGCAGACCGTCCCCCCGGACGACCCGGCTCCCGGGCCGAGGTCGACCACGTGGTCGGCGACCTCGATCACCTCCGGCTCGTGCTCGACCACCAGGACGGTGTTGCCCTTGTCGCGCAGGCGCAGCAGCAGGTCGTTCATCCGCTGGACGTCGTGGGGGTGGAGCCCGACGGTAGGCTCGTCGAACACGTAGGTGACGTCGGTCAGGGCCGAGCCGAGGTGCCGGACCATCTTGACCCGCTGGGCCTCGCCGCCGGACAGGGTGCCCGACTCGCGGTCGAGGCTCAGGTAGCCGAGGCCGACCTCGACCAGCGAGTCGAGCAGCTCGCGCAGGGTGGCCACCAGCGGCCCCACCGACGGGTCCTCGATGGCCCGGACGAAGCCGGCCAGGTCGCTGATCTGCATGGCCGAGCACTCGGCGATGTTGCGGCCCTCGATCCTGGAGGACAGCGCGGCCGGGTTGAGCCGGCTGCCGCCGCAGGCCGGGCAGGTCTGGAAGGTCACCGCCCGGTCGACGAACGCCCGGATGTGGGACTGCAGCGACTCCCGGTCCTTGGCCAGGTACAGCCGCTGGACCTTCACCACCAGGCCCTCGTAGGTGACGTTGAAGTCGTTCTGGCGGATCTTGGTGGCCGGCTTGTGGAGGAAGTCCCGCCACTGCTGGGGCGTGAACTCCTTGAGCTTGACGTCGGGGTCGACGAAGCCCGACTCGGCCAGGGTCCGCCAGTACCAGGTGCCGACGCCGAAGTTGGGGACGGTGATGGCGCCCTCGTTGAGGGTGCGCTCGACGTCGACCAGCTCGTCGACGTCGACCGCCGACACCCGGCCAAGGCCCTCGCACTCGGGGCACATGCCGTCGGGGAGGTTGAAGCTGAAGTGCATCGAGGGGCCGACGTAGGGCCGGCCCAGCCGGCTGAAGATGATCCGCAGCATGGTGGAGGCGTCGGTGGCGGTGCCGACGGTCGAGCGGACGTTGGCGCCCATCCGCTCCTGGTCGACCAGGATGGCCGCACTCAGGTTGTGCAGGGCGTCGACGTCGGGCCGGGCCAGGCTGGGCATGAACGACTGGATGAAGGCCGTGTAGGTCTCGTTGATGAGCCGCTGGGACTCGGCGGCAATGGTCCCGAAGACCAGCGAGCTCTTGCCCGAGCCGGAGACGCCGGTGAACACCGTCAGCCGGCGCTTGGGGATGTCGAGGGAGATGTCGGCCAGGTTGTTCTCCCTGGCCCCGCGGACCTGGATGAGGTCGTGGCTGTCGGCGGCGGGCCGTCCGGTCTGCTGGCTGCTCATGTCGTTGCCCTGCTCCGTTGGTCGGCCCAGGCGGCGGCGTAGTCGAGCACCTGGTCGAAGGTCATGGCCCGGCCCCCGGCGACGTCGGCGGCGGCGGCGGCGAGCACCTCGCGGCCGAGGGCGACGCTGGCCGGCTCCAGCCGCCGGGCCAGCTGGGCGCGCTGGTGGTCGCCGAGGGGTGACCCGGCGGCGCCGCGGATGGCGGCCGCGCCGGCCAGCAGGCGGACCACCCGCTCGGTCTCGCCCTCCTGGGCGGCCATGGTCGCGAGGATCTCCAGGGTGTCGGCCAGCTCGGTCCGCTCGTCCCAGGCCCGCAGCAGCGACAGGGTCTCCGACACCAGCGCGTAGGCCCGCGGCCGCTCGCCGAGGGCGGCCAGGGCCTCGGCCAGGTAGCGCTGGATGACCGCGTTGGCCCAGCGGTCGCCCCGGGGCGCCAGCAGCTCCATGGCCTGGTCGAGCAGCTCCCGGGCGCCGGCGGCGTCGCCCTCCTCGAAGGCCAGGTCGCCGAGGTTGGCGATGATGAAGGCCTCGGTGTGGCGGGCGTCGGCGCTGTCCTCCTGGCGGGCCAGCTCCAGGGCCTGGTCCCAGCGGCGCCTGGCCTCGGCGTAGTCCCCCTGGCTGAGGGCGACGGCGCCGAGCGCGTTGAGGGTCTTGGAGACCCGGGTGGTGTCGTCGTCGGCCATGGTGAACAGCTCGACCGCCTCGGTGTAGGCGGCGGCCGCCTGCTCGGCCCGTCCCTGCCGGGTGGCGAAGGCCCCCAGCCAGTACAGCAGCGGCCCGCGCTGGTCCGGTGGGGCGTCGCCGGCCACGGCGGCGATCTGGTCCAGCCAGGACAGCGCCTCCCGGGTCAGGCCGCGGGTGTACCACAGGTAGCCGAGCGAGCGGACCAGGGAGAGGGCCAGCTCCAGGCGCTCGGGCTCCCCGGGCCGCTCCAGGGCCCAGGTCAGCGCGGCCCGGACGTTGGCCATCTCGGCGTCGAACCAGTCGAGCGAGGCCAGCTGGTCCTCGGAGTCGATGTTCAGATACGCCTCCTGGGCCCGCTCCCCGAACCAGCTGGCATGGCGCCGGCGCAGCCGGTCGCGCTCGCCGGCCTGCTCCAGCCGCTCGCCGGCGTACTCGCGGATCGTGGCCAGCATCCGGAAGCGGGCCGAGGCGGCCGTCTCCTGCCGCCAGACCAGGCTGTGCTCGACCAGCGTCTCCAGGCCGTCCACCGGCCCGTCCCGATCCACCGGGGCACCCCTCCGGGGTTCCCCGGACCCCTCCGGCTCGCCGACCACGGCCTCGGCCGACTCCCAGGTCCAGCCGCCGACGAACACCGACAGCCGGCGCAGCAGCGCCTGCTCGTCCGGGGCGAGCAGGCGGTAGCTCCAGTCGATGGTGTTGCGCAGGGTCCGCTGGCGCTCCGGCAGGTCGCGGGCCCGGCTGGTCAGCAGGGGCAGGCGCTCGGTGAGGCCGCGGCGCAGGTCGTCGAGGGAGAGCAGGCGCAGCCGGGCCGCGGCCAGCTCGATGGCCAGCGGCAGCCCGTCAAGCCGGGCGCAGATGTCGGCCACCGCCGCCTGCCCGCCGTCGGGGGTGAAGTGGGGACGGACGGCCTGGGCCCGCTGGACGAACAGGGTCGCCGCCTCCTCCGAGGGCAGCGGGCGGACCGGGTAGTCGTGCTCGCCGGTCAGCCCGAGCACGATCCGCGAGGTGGCCAGCACCCGGACCCGCGGCGCCCGCCCGAGCAGCTCGCCCACCCACCCGCAGGCCTCGGCGACGTGCTCGAAGTTGTCCAGCAGGAGCAGGGCGGCCCAGTCGCGCACGCCGTCGGCGACCACGTCGATCGAGTCCCGGCCGGCCGGGTTGGTCAGGCGCAGGGCCTCGACCACGGCCAGGCCGACCCGGGCCGGGTCGGTCACCGGGGCCAGGGGCACGAACCAGACCCCGTCCGGGAACCGGGGGGCGAGCGCCCGGCCGGTCTCCAGGGCCAGCCGGGTCTTGCCGGCGCCGCCCGGGCCGGTCAGGGTCAGCAGCCGCACCCCGGGCCGGGCCAGCAGCTCGCTGGCCTCGGCCAGCTCGGCCTCGCGGCCGACGAACGAGGTCGGGACGGCGGGCAGGTTGGAGGGCGTCGGCAGGCTCCGGGGCGGCGGGAAGTCCTCGGCCAGCCCGGCCGCGACCAGCTGGAACAGGTGCTCGGGGCGGTCGAGGTCCTTGAGGCGGTGGTGCCCGAGGTCACGCAGGGCCTGGCCGGGCCCGGGCTCGGCGGCGTCGCGGGTGGCCCCGGACACCAGCACCTGGCCGCCGTGGGCGGCCGAGCAGATCCTGGCCGCCCGCTGGACGTCGATCCCGACGTAGTCGTCGTCGACCACCACCGGCGAGCCGGTGTGGACGCCCATCCGGACCCGCGGCCTGGTCCCGCCCGGCGGCCGCCGACCCGAAGGCGAGGAAGCAGGCGTCCCCCTCGGTGCCGAACTCGACCCCGCCGTTGCCGGCCACCGCCTCCCGCAGGATCGCCCGGTGGGCCCGGAGCAGCCGCCCGTAGTCGTCGCCGAGCGAGCGCAGCAGCCGGGTCGAGCCCTCGATGTCGGTGAACACCAGCGTCACCGTTCCCGTCGGCAGCTCGACCACGATCACCCCCACCCGTTCCCGACCGGCCCCGATTATCCCCCGGCCCGTGACCAGGGGACTCCAGTACCGTTGACGGGGCGAAGCCGCGACGGGAGGAGCGCCGATGGCCGTCCAGCTCAACCACACCATCGTCCGGGTGCGCGACAAGCGCGAGTCGGCCACCTTCCTGGCCGAGGTGCTCGGCCTGGGGCCGCCGGTCCCCTTCGGGCCGTTCCTGGTCGTGGAGGTCGACAACCAGGTGTCGCTCGACTTCGCCGACGACCACGGCCCGGTGCATCCCCAGCACTACGCCTTCCTGGTCGGCGAGGACGAGTTCGACCAGATCTTCGGCCGCATCCGCGACCGCGACCTCGCCTACTGGGCCGACCCCGGCCGGCGCCGGCCCGGCCAGATCAACACCAACGACGGCGGCCGCGGGGTCTACTGGGAGGAGCCGAGCGGCCACTTCCTGGAGATCATCACCCGCCCCTACGGGAGCGGAGGCTGACCGGGCTATGCTGTGGCGACGTCCACCGGGGAGGTGTCGCCGATGCGGGTCACCGAGTGCGCCCAGCAGGCGGTGCTCCACGCCCGGGGCGAGGCCGGACGGCTCGGGCACGACCGGATCGGGACCGAGCACCTGCTGCTGGCCCTGCTGCGCGACCAGGAGTGCCTGGCCAGCGTGATCCTCGGGGAGCGCGGGGTCGAGGTCGAGACGCTCCGGCGGCGGGTCGAGGAGACCGCCGGTCCCGGCCAGGGCGGAGGGCCACCCGGCGAGGACCTCCTGGAGGCCGTCCGCGACCTGCCCACCACCAAGCCGTTCACGCTCGTCCTCGGCCTGGCCGGCCGGGAGGCGCTGGAGCTGGAGCAGGACCGCGTCGGCACCGAGCACCTGCTGCTCGGCCTGGCCCGGGAGGGCGACGGGGTGGCCGCCCGGGCCCTGGAGGACGTCGGGGTCGGCCTCCTCCAGCTCCGGGAGGCGGTGATCTCGGTCTACACGGCCGGGGCCGACCCCGAGCCGCTCCCCGCCGACCGGGGGCCGCCGCCCTGGGAGCCGCCGGCCGGGGCCCGGCTGGAGCGGGTCCTCCCTCTGGCCAGCGAGCACCCGCTGCCCTCGGGCGACCTGCTGGTCCTGCTGTCGCTGGAGATCTGGTCGGACTGGTTCGACCTGCGCTACGCGATCGCCTACGCCACCCCGGAGCCGGAGGGGGAGCTGCCGCGGCCGGCCGTGGTTGGCCGCTGCGAGGTGTCGGACCGCGCCGGCACCGAGTACATCAACTGGTTCACCTCCTCCCCGGCCTGGGGCATGGTCCGCGGCCACCAGCACACCTTCGTGCCCGCGCCCCCGCCGGGCACCGAGGTGCTGGAGCTGCGCTTCAACGCCCCCTCGACCCCCGTCGGGGAGACCCGGCCGCTGGTCGTCAGCACCGTGGTCCTCTAGAGGCACGGCCACCGTGAGCGACCGGGTCCCGATCACCCACCCGGACAAGGTGCTGTTCCCGGCGGACGGCGTCACCAAGGGCGACCTGGTCGCCTACTACCGGGCGGTCGCGCCCAGGATGCTCCCGCTGATCAGCGGCCGCCCGGTGACCCTGCAGCGGTTCCCGGACGGGATCGGCCGCGGCGGCTTCCTCCAGAAGCAGGTCGGCCGGCACTTCCCCGACTGGATCGAGCGGGTGACCGCGCCCAACCGCCGCACCCGCCAGGCCACCGTCCGCGAGGAGGTCACCTACGCCGTCTGCCGGACCGCCGACGACCTCGCCTACCTGGCCAACCAGGGCTGCATCACCCCGCACGTCTGGCTCAGCCGCGTCCCCGACATCCACCATCCCGACCAGATGGTCTTCGACCTCGACCCGGCCTCCGAGGACCTCGGGCCCCTCCGGCTGGCCGCGGCCAGCCTCCACGGGCTGCTCGACGAGCTCGGGCTGGCCTCGTTCCTCAAGTCGAGCGGGTCGCGCGGCCTGCACGTGGTCGTGCCCCTGGTCCCGGCGGCCGAGACCGACGCCGTGAAGGTGTTCAGCATCGCCGTGGCCGAGGCCCTGGCCGCCCGCCACCCCGACGACTTCACCACCGAGGGCCGCATCGCCAAGCGGAACGGCCGGCTGTACCTGGACATCGGCCGCAACGGCTACGCCCAGACGATGGCCGCCCCCTACGCCGTCCGGGCCCGGCCCGGGGCGCCCGTCTCGGTCCCGCTCGACTGGTCCGAGCTGGACGACTGGGTCCCCGGACAGCACACCGTGGCGACCATCGACGACCGGCTCGCCCGCCCCGACCCCTGGGACGGCATCGAGGCGGCCGCGACCCGGCTTGACGAGGCCGGGGCCCGCCTGGCCGCCCTCGGCTGAGCGGACCCGCCTCGCCTCCAGCAGCCAGGCCGGGCGCCGGGTGCCCGCGCCAAGGCGCCTGCCCCAGGTGGAGCGGCTGGCGGCGACGTCGTCCGGGGTGGCCGGCCGCACCCTGGTCACGGCCAGCCCCTGACGGGCGTAGGCGCCGGCCAGGACGGCCAGGGCTGGCCGGTCGATCGGCCCGACCCCGGCGCCGCGGTCACGGTCGGTCGAGGACACCAGCATCGACAGGGTCCCCCCGGGGCGCAGCACCCGGGCCAGCCCAGCCAGCACCGCCGGGTCGGCCGTCAGCAGGCCGCGCAGCAGCGAGCCCCAGGGGAAGTGGACGGTGACCAGGCCGGCCAGGCCGTCCAGCTCCGCCGGGAGCGCCTCGGCGGCGGCCACCACGAACAGGGCGTTGGGCAGGCCGCCACGCTCGGGCCGGCGGGCGGCCC
>CALGFH010000026.1 GCA_937881255.1 uncultured Actinomycetes bacterium | reverse complement strand
GCCCAGGTGTCGCCCCTGCGCTCGAGCCGGCCGGTGAGGACGTTCGAGGTCCCGATGAAGTTGGCCACGAACCGGGTGGCGGGGTGCTCGTACAGCTCGCGCGGGCTGCCGAGCTGCTCGATCCGGCCGGCGTTCATCACCACCAGCCGGTCGGACATGGTCAGGGCCTCCTCCTGGTCGTGGGTGACGTACACAAAGGTGATACCGACCTCGCGCTGAATTCGTTTCAGCTCCAGCTGCATGGCCTGGCGCAGCTTGAGATCGAGGGCGCCAAGCGGCTCGTCCAGGAGCAGGGCCCGCGGCCGGTTGACCAGCGCCCTGGCCAGGGCGACCCGCTGCTGCTGGCCGCCCGAGAGCTGGCGCGGCTTGCGCTTCTCGCGGCCCTCCAGCTCGACCAGGGCCAGCGCCTCGGCCACCCGGCGCCTGATCTCGTCCTTGTCGACCTTCTTGCGCCGCAGCCCGAAGGCCACGTTCTCGAAGACGTCCATGTGGGGGAAGAGCGCGTACTGCTGGAACACCATGTTGACGTCGCGCCGGAAGGGCGGGACGCCGACCATGTCGCGGCCGTGGAGGAGGATCTGGCCGCTGGTCGGCTCCTCGAAGCCGGCGATCATCCGCAGGGTGGTGGTCTTGCCGCAGCCGGAGGGGCCGAGCAGCGAGAAGAACTCGCCCTCGGCGATCCGGAGGTCGACGTGCTCGACGGCCTTGACGTCGTGGCCGCCGGTGACGAACTCCTTCTCCACCCCGACCAGCTCGATCGCGGCCAGGCCGTCCTCCTCCGGGACGGCGGGGCGGGCACCCGCCTGGACCCTCGTGTCTGCCATCGTCTCGTTCCTGTCTCAGACGGCCGGTCCGCCGATTCGACCACACGGGCACGATGGGACGCTAGCATCACGACCGGGGGCGTCCATGTACGAACCGGCGCTGCTCACGGCGGTCTGCTGCCAGTTCGGCACCGTAGGTATCAACCTCCCGGCCTCCCGCCGACCCGGCCGCGGAGGACCTCGGCGGCCTGGAGGGCGAGCCAGAACTCGACCCGGTCGGCGGCCGCGTCGAGGTCGCGACCGGTCAGGTCGGCGATCCGGCGGATGCGGTAGCGCAGGGTGTGGCGGTGCACGGCCAGGGCCCGGGCCGCGGCCTCCCAGTTGCCGTTGTGCTCGAGGAACGCCCGCAGGCTGGCCACCAGCTCGCCGTGCTGGCGGCGGTCGTAGTCGGCCAGGGGGTCGAGCAGGCCGCGGGAGATGGCCTCGAGGGCGGCGTCCTCCTGCCTGGCCAGCAGCAGGCGGTGGCTGCCCAGGTCGTCGACGGTCGCGACCCCGGGCCCGCCCGCCCGGGCCGGGCCGGCCGCCTCCAGCGCGAACCGGGCCTCCTGGTAGGCGCGGCGCAGGCCGCGCGGGTCGGCCTCGGGCATGCCCAGCCCGAAGCGGCCGGCCAGCCCCCTGGCCCTGGCCGCCTCGGCCACCGCCCCGGCGGCCGCGCGGGCCCCGGCCGGGTCGGCCGCCTCGAACAGGGCCACCACCGAGGCGTCCTGGATGCTGCAGACGTACGGCGCCGGCCGCCGGGACAGCCGGTCCTGGACGAGCAGGCGCAGCGCCTCCACCGCCGGCTCGGAGCGGTCGCCGTCCTCGCCCCTGGCCACCAGCACGGCGATCGCCGGGGAGGCGCCCAGGCCGAGGAAGCGCAGCCGCCGCCGGATCTCGGAGGCCGACAGCTCGCCCTCGAGCAGGGCGTCGAGGAAGTCGCCGACCAGCCGGCGCTCGGTCCTGGCCACCGCCTGGGCCTTGGAGACCTCGAGGGCGATCGCGGTGGCCAGGTGGTGGACGACCACCTGGTGGAAGGGCTCGGGCCGGCTGCCCCGGTGCAGCACCAGGAACCCGGCCGGGCCGCCCCCGACCAGGACGGGCAGCAGGGTGCGGCTGCCGCCCTCGTCCGACAGGCTGAGGGAGAACTCGTTGCCCTCGGGCCGCAGGGACTGGATCTCGGCCCACACGGCCCGCGGCGGGAGGACCACGGTCGCGCCCCTGGCCGCCGCCATGACCTCGCCGCGGACGTCCAGCAGCAGCGCCCTGGTCCCGGTCATGCGGGCGTACGCCTCCAGCAGGGCGTCCAGGCCGGCCCCCTCGACCAGCAGCCGCGACAGCGTCTGCTGGACCGTCCCGGCCCGCTGCAGGAGCACGTACTGCTCGTTGACCAGGCGCGAGAACAGGGCCTCGGTGATGGCGATGAACGGCACCTCGAAGGGGACCTCGAACACCGGGAAGGCGGACCGGTCGGCCGCCTCCAGCACGGCCGGCGGGGTGGCCTCGAAGGCGAACCCGAGGCCGACCCCGAGGGCGGCCAGCTCGGCCTTGGCCAGCCCCTCGACGTAGGCGGCCTGGCTCGCCGGGTCGCCCCGCATGGCGAAGCCGGTGGTCAGCAGGACCTCGCCGCCGCGCAGGAACCGGGTCGGGTCCTCGAGCTCGGACACGTGCGCCCAGCGGATCGGCCGGTCCAGCCCGCCGGCGCCCGCGACCAGCCCCAGGTGGAGCTCGCCGATGTCCAGCAGGTCGGCAACGGTGGTGGTCACAGGCCCCCCTTCTACGCCGATTCGTACAACAGCGTACCTCGGCGCTGGACGGGCGGGCACTACCCGGGGGCTGGGACGGGCTGACAGCCTGCGGCTCTCGGAGGGAGGTGGGGATGCGGGTCGTCGTGGTAGGCGGCGCGGGCGCGATGGGGCGCTGGACGGTGCGCGACCTGACCGAGTCCGAGGGCGTCGACGAGGTCGTGGTGGCCGACCTGGACGGGTCGCGGGCCCGGGAGGCGGCCGGCTGGGCCGCGGCCAGGTCCGGGAGCAACGGCACCGCCCAGGTCAGCGGGCTGGCCCTTGACGCGACCGACCCGGACGGGCTGCGCCGGGCCTTCGACGGCGCCGACGTGGTCTGCAACTGCGCCGTGTTCGCGCTCAACCTGCCGGTGATGGAGGCCTGCGCCGACAGCGGCACCCACTACACCGACCTGGGCGGCCTGTTCCACACCACCCGCCGCCAGCTGGCCCTGCACGACCGCTTCGAGGCCGCCGGGGTCACGGCCGTGATCGGCATGGGCGGCAGCCCGGGCATCACCAACGTCCTGGCCGCCCTGGCCGCGCGCGACCTGGCGGTGGTCACCGAGGTCGAGGTCCGCCTGGGCGTGGCCGACTTCGCCCCCTCGAGCGCGCCCGTGCCCGTGCCCTATGCCATCCAGACCATCCTGGACGAGTTCGCCGTCCCGGCCATGGCCTTCCTGGACGGGCGGCTGGTCGAGGTGCCGGCCATGAGCGAGCAGGAGGAGCTGGACTTCCCGCCGCCGGTGGGCCGGGTCCGGGTCGGCCACACGCTCCACTCCGAGGTGGCCACCCTGCCGTCGTTCTTCGCCGACCGCGGGATCCGGTCGGTGACCTTCAAGGTCGGCTTCCCGCCCGAGTTCATGGACAGGTTGGCCCTCCTGAGCGCGCTCGGACTTGCCGATACCTCTCCGGTCGAGCTGCCGAGCGGCCGGGTGGTCCCGCGCGAGCTGCTGGTCCACTGCATCACCAAGACCTCCACCACGCCCGGCCCCGAGGCCGCCCCGGACGACGCCGAGGCGATCTGGGTCCGGGTGCGAGGGCGACGGGCCGGACCTTCGGGGGATCCGGCCCTCGCCCCTCGCGAACACAGCGGGCCCCCCGGCGGGGTTCTCCGGGACTCTCCTGGCGAAGCCCCCGTCGAGCGGCTGGCCGAGTGCGTGGTCCGGCCCCACCCGGTCTGGCAGGCCTCCTCCGGCCAGCTCGACACCGGGGTGCCCCCGAGCATCGTCGCCCAGTTCCTGGCCACCAAGGTGATCGACCGGCCGGGCGTGCTCCCCCCCGAGGACGCCGTGCCCCCCGAGCCCTTCCTGGCCGAGCTGGCATCCCGCAACATGGAGGTGAC
>CALGFH010000025.1 GCA_937881255.1 uncultured Actinomycetes bacterium | reverse complement strand
GCTGGAACAGCCCGGCCACGGCCAGGGTGGCCCCGGCCACGGCCAGGCTCCCCGACCCCGCCGCCAGCTCCGAGGCCGCCGGGACGACCAGCAGGTACGGGACGATCAGCAGGGCGGTGACCACCGCGTAGGTGACCGTCCGGCTGACCAGCCGGTCCAGGTCCCAGAGCCGGTAGCGCAGCACCGCCACCGCCACCGCCACCGGGACCGACAGCAGCATGGGCAGGGCGAAGGCATCCTTCAGGGGCAGGATCCCGAGCTGCTCGAGCGGGACCAGCACGAGCGGCGCGGCCGCGGCGCTGATGGCCCCGGCCGCGACCCAGCGCATCTGCTGGCGCTCGACCCCGGCCGAGGACCGGAAGCGCAGCACGGCGCACAGGGCCGCCGCCGGGATGCAGGCGAACTGCAGCGCGAAGCCGACCCAGGTGAGGGTGGCGGCGGCCTCGCCGGCCCAGCCGCCGAGCGCGAACGGCTTGGCCACCGGCACGGGTGTCTGGGTCATCGGACCCGACGCCAGGCACCAGCCGATGACGTTGACGGCCGTGGCGGCGATGGCGATGGCGGCCACCACCCGCCAGCGGGGCGAGCGCAGCCGCCCGTCGGGCAGCAGCAGCAGCGGCAGGGTGATGGCCAGGGTGATGCCAACCGCCCAGAGGGTGTCGGCGGCCAGGGCGCCCAGCCGCGCCACCGGGGGCAGCGGTCGGCCGCTGAGCAGCAGCTCGTCGACCCACGGGTTGAAGGGGACGGGCAGGGTCCAGGCCAGCCCGGCGGCCGCGTACAGCCAGCCGATCGGGTTGCCGGGGCGCCGCAGGGTCAGGACCAGCCCGATGGTGGCGAACAGCAGCCAGACGGTGCCCTCGACCGCGCCGTTGACGAGTGTGTCGGAGGTCAGCGGCCGGGTCACGGCCAGGGTGACCGCCAGCCCGCCGAGCAGGCAGGCCAGGGTGCCCAGCCACAGCGACCAGGCGAGCAGGGTCCGGCTCGGCACGCCCATGGGCGCCAGGCTATGGGACCAGCGGTACGGGAGCGTTACGGCCCGGCCAGGCGGGCGGGCTGGTTGACATACGGGCAGTGGCGGCAGCCGCTGTCGCAGCAGGTGCCGCGCTCCCACAGGTAGGCGGCGGTGAACGACCACCAGCCGGTGGCCGGGTCGAGGTAGCCGTCCTCGCCGGCGTCAAGGGCCCGCCCGTGGGCGGCCAGGATGGCCTGGTAGTCGGGCCGGGCCGGGTCGAGGCGGCCCGGGTCGGGCACGGCCAGCCGGGCCGGGAGTCGAGGGTCACGGGCGGTCACCGGACCAGCGTAGCCGGGCCGCGCTCTGGGATAGGCTCGTGCCCAACTCCCGCATGGCTCGGCTCGCGGAGCCGAGGCCCCGACGCTTCACCGTTCAAGGAGCTCACATGGGCATTCCCAGCGCCTCCTACTCGATCACCATGCGGGTGCACCTCGGTGCCGACCCGCTGGGCATCGGCCGCATCACCACCGCGGTCGGCGAGTCGGCGGGCACCGTGGTGGCGGTCGACATCGTCGAGTCCCACCCGGAGCTGCTGGTGGTCGACCTCACCTGCAACGCCGTCGACGCCCGCCACGCCGACGCCATCACCCAGGCGGTCGGCCGGATCGACGGCGCCGACGTCCACGCCGTCAGCGACCGGACGTTCCTGCTCCATTTGGGCGGCAAGCTCGAGGTCGCCTCCAAGGTGCCGCTGCGCACCCGCGACGACCTGTCGATGGCCTACACCCCCGGGGTGGCCAGGGTCTGCCGGGCGATCGCGGCCAACCCGGCCGACGCCCGCAAGCTCACCATCAAGCGCAACACCGTGGCCGTGGTCACCGACGGCTCGGCCGTGCTCGGCCTCGGCAACATCGGCCCCGAGGCGGCCATGCCGGTGATGGAGGGCAAGGCCCTGCTGTTCAAGCAGTTCGCCGGGGTCGACGCCTGGCCGGTCTGCCTGGCCACCCAGGACACCGACGAGATCGTCCGCACGGTCGAGCTGCTGGCCCCCGGCTACGGTGGGGTCAACCTGGAGGACATCGCCGCCCCCCGCTGCTTCGAGGTCGAGCGCCGGCTGCGGGAGTCGCTCGACATCCCGGTGTTCCACGACGACCAGCACGGCACGGCCATCGTGGTCCTGGCCGCCCTGACCAACGCCCTGCGGGTGGTCGGCAAGGACCTGGACGCGGTCCGGGTGGTGCTGTCGGGCTCGGGGGCGGCCGGGGTCGCCATCATCAAGATCCTCCAGGCCGAGGGGGCCGGCCAGATCATCGCCTGCGACCGCAACGGCGTGCTCCACAAGGGCCGCGAGGGGCTGGACGAGAGCAAGCGCTGGGTGGCCGAGCACACCAACCCCGACGGCCTCACCGGGTCGCTGCGCGACGCCCTGGCCGGCGCGGACGTGTTCGTCGGGGTCAGCGGCCCCGGCATCCTCGAGCCGGCCGACATCGCCACCATGGGCGGCGACGCGATCGTGTTCGCCCTGGCCAACCCCGACCCCGAGGTCGACCCGGCCGGCGCCCGCCGCCACGCCGCCGTGGTCGCCACCGGCCGCAGCGACGAGCCCAACCAGATCAACAACGTGCTCGCCTTCCCGGGGGTGTTCCGGGGCGCCCTTGACGCCGGCGCCCACACCATCTCGGAGGCGATGAAGGTGGCCGCGGCCCGGGCGATCGCCGCCCGCGTGCACGACGACGAGCTCCGCCCCGACTACATCGTCCCCAGCGTCTTCGACCGGGGGGTCGCCCCCGGGGTGGCCGCCGCCGTCCGCCAGGCCGCCGGGGCGGAGTGACGGCGTGCCCCCCGGCATCGACCTGGCCGGGGTCACCGGCTGGTTCGAGGCCGAGGTGGCCGGGGTCCGGCCGCCCCTGCGGGTGGCCCAGATCGCCGGGGGCCGCTCCAACCTCACCTACCGGGTCGACGACAGTGCCGGGTCGAGCTGGGTGCTGCGGCGCCCGCCCCTGCACGGGGTGCTCCCCTCGGCCCACGACATGGGCCGCGAGCACCGGGTCATCTCCGCCCTGGCCGGCACCCCGGTCCCGGTCCCGGCCACCTTCGGGCTGTGTCAGGACCCGGCCGTCACCGGGGCCCCGTTCTATGTGATGGAGCACGTCGAGGGCATCGTCCCCCGCGACGAGGCCACCGTCGCCGCCGGCCTGGACGAGCCGGCCAGGGGGGCGGCCGCCGCCTCGCTGGTCGACGCCCTGGTCGCCCTCCACCGGGTCGACCCCGAGCGGGTCGGGCTGGGCGACCTCGGCCGCCACCACGGCTACCTGGAGCGCCAGCTGGCCCGCTGGCAGCGCCAGCTCACCCAGACCCGCACCCGGCCCCTGCCCGCCCTCGACGAGGCCCACCGCCGCCTGGCCGCCAACCTCCCCGCCCAGGCCGGCCCGGCCCGGATCGTCCACGGCGACTTCCGCCTCGACAACGTCGTCCTCTCCCCCGCCGGCCAGGTCCTGGCCGTGCTCGACTGGGAGCTGTGCACCCTCGGCGACCCGCTGGCCGACGTCGGCCTGCTCCAGGTGTACTGGGCCGAGCCCGGCGACCAGACCCTCCCCCTCGGCTCGGCCCCAACGGTCATGCCCGGGTTCCCCGGCCGGGCCGCCGTCGCCGAGGCCTACGCCACCCTGTCCGGTCGCGACCTCTCCCAGCTCGACGTGTACGTGGCCTTCGCCTCCTGGAAGCTGGCCGTCATCCTCGAGGGCGTGGTCGCCCGCCACGCCACCGGCGCCTACGGCGAGGGCGACGACACCTGGCGTGGGTTCGCCGAGGTGGTCGTCCAGCTGGCCGACCGGGCCCTTGAGCTGACCGAGAGGTTCGCCTAGAACACCGGTCAAGTATCCGGGTTCTAGCGAATCGCCCGGCGGCGGCTGGTGCCGGCCTCGGCCGGGTTGACCATGGCCTGGAGCTGGCGGTCGCGGAACCAGGGGCGCAGGGTGATGGGGGCCGGCGGCAGGTGGCCGTAGAGCAGGACCCCGTGGCCGGGCGAGATCCAGCCGAGGGCCTCGGCCGGTGAGGCGCCGCCGCGGCTGCGGGCGGCCCGGGCGGCGCGGGCCGACTCGGGCCCCTCGCCGCGGTCCTTGGCCGCCTTGGCCAGGGTGGCCGGGGTGGCCAGGTGGCGGATGGTCTCGTCCCCGAGCAGGTGGGAGAGATGGGCCAGGGTCTCGGCGTCGGTCACGCCGCTCAGGACCACCTTGGCCAGGTGGTTCGAGAGCACCGCCTCGGCCCGGTCGTCGTAGCGGGCCCGCATCTGCGACAGGTGCCGGAAGGTGGTGACCAGCTGCACCCCGTAGCCCCCGGCGCTGGCCGCGTACTGGTCCAGCTGGGGCAGGGCGGCCGAGCTGGCGGCGTCGTCGAGCACCACCAGCAGGGCCGGGTCGATCGGCGCGCCCCGGTTGCGGGAGCGCTCGAAGGCCAGCTCGATGACGTCCTGGACGAGGGCCACGCTCAAGGGCCCGAGCCGCCGCTGCTCGTGCGCCGGCAGGTTCACATAGGCGGTGTTGGCCACCCCGTCGAGCAGCTTCTCGGCGGTGAACCGGGTCCCGGCCGACGCCTCCTTCACCGTCGGGTCGGTGTAGGCGGCGATCACCCCGAGCACCTGGGAGTAGATCTGGCTGCGGCGCTGCTCGGCCAGGCTCCAGATCGACTCGAAGGCGTCGAGGGCGGCCGGCTCGTTGGCCACGTTGATGGCGGCGGTGATCTCGGCCCGGTCCTGGCGCTGGCCCCAGCGGAGCACGTCGCTCATGGTGCGGCCGGAGATGGCCGCGGCCAGCAGCATGGCCGCCAGCAGGTTGGTGGTGGCCCCGGGGATGGCCTCCATCTCCCGCTCGGCCCGGCTGTTCAGCCGGCTGGCGTTGACCAGTGACAGGGCCATCCGGTAGGCGCCCTCCCAGGTCTCGCAGCGGGGCAGCGGCGACCAGGTGTTGGCCTCCATCCCGGTCGCGCCGGCCGGGTCGTAGAGGAAGACCTCGCCCTTCTGCCAGCGCCGGCCGATGGTGGAGCGGATCAGGTCGGGCTTGACGCAGGCGGCCAGCACCGGCCCGTCCCACTCCAGGATGGCCGGGATGGTCAGGCCGCTGGACTTCTGGCTCTGGGTCGGGCCGAGGGCGATCACCGCCTGGAGGGGCTCGGCCGCGACCAGGCGGCCGTTCACCCGGCCCAGGGTGACCCGCCAGGGGGTCGGCCCCTTGACGTACAGCTCCCGGAACAGCTGGGGGCGGGCCCAGCCGGTCGGCCCCACCTGGTCGCCCGACGGGGTGGCCCGCTCGACCACCACGGCCCGCCCCATGCGGCGGCGGGCCGAGCGCATGAACGACGACAGGAAGACCCAGGCGGTGGCCAGGACGGCCAGCAGGACCATGAAGGTCGCCCAGAACAGCACCGGCCCGGGCAGCAGCTGGCGGTCGTCCGCGGGCCAGGCGGCGGCCGGGTCCAGCGGGTGGCGCGGCACCCTGGTCACGATCACGCCCATCTCCGACAGCGACACGTTCGGCCAGGTGCCGGAGTTGACGAACCCCGCCACCTGCCCGGTCAGCCAGAGCATGAAGGTGGCCCCGAGCAGGATGACCACGATCATCAGCAGCGCCTGGTCGAGCGGACCTTCCCGCCTGACCGCCGGCCGCAGGCTCATGACGCCGAGTCGACGGCCTCGTCGGCCTCGGTGACCCAGGGCGCCGACCGCGGGCCCATGTTGGCGTCGGTGTCCACGATCTCCCGCTCCAGCAGCGGGTCGATGCGGTGCTGGACGATGAACGACCGCCGCCCCACCCGCCACAGGGCCTCGCCCCGCTCCAGCATCGGGATCTGCTCGACCTCGGTCTGGGTCAGCCCCAGCAGCTCCCGGGCCTGCTCCACCTCACCCGGCGACTGCCGGTAGATGACCCGGGTCTCGGAGTCCTCCAGCAGCCCCTTGGCCAGCTGCACCTGCTCGCTCCCGGAGTCCCCGGCCGCGGTCAGGTCGGACAGCCGGTGCATCACCGCGATGTTCTGCACCCCGTACTGCCGGGCCAGCTTCCAGCTCTCCCGCAGCCAGCGCGCGATCGCCAGGTGCCGCAGCACCACCCACGCCTCGTCCAGCACGACGATCCGCCGCACCCCGTCGTTGCGCGCCCACGACCCCTGCAGCCAGGCCGCCGTGCACGCCATCAGGATCGGCCGGGCCTCGTCCTTGACCTCCCGGAGGTTGAACACCACCAGCCGCCCCGACAGGTTCAGCCCCGGCGAGGTCGGCCCGTCGAACATCCCCCGGAGGTCCCCGGCCCCCATCCGCCGCAGCGACAGCGCCAGCTGCCGCCCGTCCTCGGCCAGCCGCGCCGTCGACGTCCGCAGCTCGTGCGCGGTCGCGTCCGAAGGCTCCAGCAGCCGGTTCACCACCTGGGGGATGATCGGCTGGCTGTTCCGCCTGGCCGCCTCCACCACCGCCTCGTCGTGCGCCCGCTCCAGGCAGGCATCCTCCTCCGGCCGCAGATTGCGCCCCAGCATCACCCCCGAGATCGACCGCAGCAGCGCCAGCTGCGCATCCCCCCCGATCATCGGGTCCAGCGGGTTCAGCCGCAGATTCCCCCCACTGGCGAACCGGATCGGCTCCACCCCGCACATCGCCGCCAGCTGGTCGTACTCCCCCTTCGGGTCGATCACCCAGGCAGTTCGCCCGAAGAGCATCTGCCGCCACAGGAAGGTCTTGACGAGCGAGCTTTTCGCATATCCGATCTGGCCGATCACCAGCATGTTGGGGCCGGTGATCTCCTTTCCGTACAGCG
>CALGFH010000024.1 GCA_937881255.1 uncultured Actinomycetes bacterium | reverse complement strand
GCCGGACGCCGTCGACCTCGAGGTCCACCAGGTCGGGGGTGCAGGCCCACAGGCGAGGGCCGCGCAGCGGGTCGCGGTCGACCTGGAGGGTCTCCAGGTCGCCGTGGCGGTCGAAGCGGTAGGCGACCGTGACGGCGCCCGGCCCCGGCCCTCTCAGGGTCACCTCTTGCGGCTGGGAGGGGTTGTTGCGCCAGCCGGAAGGGACGGCCGGGTAGACGGGGGCGGCGGCTCGGCGGGCGGCCTGGGCGGCGAGCGCGGCGGCGGCGGCGTGGAGCCGGATGGTGGACGGGTCGCCCGACCCACCGTCCGCGGCCAGCTCGGCCGGGGGGTGGTGGTCCAGGAACCCCGTGGTGGTGTCGCCGGCCAGGAACGCCTCCGAGCGGAGGATCCCGACCAGCAGGTCGCGGTTGGTGACGGGCCCGTGGATGTGGGCGCCGGCCAGGGCCGAGGCCAGCAGCCGGGCCGCCTCCAGGCGGGTCGGGGCGTGGGCGATGACCTTGGCCAGCAACGGGTCGTAGTGCACCCCGACCACCGACCCGTCGGCCACCCCGGTGTCAACCCGTACACCCGACCCGGAGCCGCCCCCGACCCGGAACCGGTGCAGGACCCCTGCCTGGGGGAGGAACCCCGTGGTCGGGTCCTCCGCGTAGAGGCGGGCTTCGATGGCGTGGCCCCGGGGCTCGACCTGCAAGACCGCTGACGGGAGCGGCTCGCCGCCGGCCACGAGGAGCTGGAGGCGGACCAGGTCGAGGCCGGTGATGGCCTCGGTGACCGGGTGCTCGACCTGGATGCGGGGGTTGACCTCGAGGAACCAGAACTCGTCGCCGGAGAGGAGGAACTCGACCGTGCCGGCGCCGACGTAGCCGACGGCGGCGGCGACGGCGAGGGCGGCCTCGCCGAGGCGGTGGCGCAGGCCGGGGTCGACGGCCACCGAGGGGGCCTCTTCGATCAGCTTCTGGTGGCGGCGCTGGACCGAGCACTCGCGCTCGAGCAGCTGGACCATGTGGCCGGAGGCGTCGGCCAGGAGCTGGACCTCGACGTGGCGGGGGGACTCCAGCCAGCGCTCCAGGAACACCTCGTCGCTGCCGAAGGCGCCCGCGGCCTGACGGCGGGCCGCGTCGACGGCGGCGGCCAGGTCGCCCGGGTCGCGGACGACCCGCATGCCGATCCCGCCGCCGCCGTGGGCCGCCTTGACCAGCAGCGGGTAGCCGATCTCCTCCCCGGCGGCGGCCAGCGGGCCGGCCGGTCCGGGCGACCCGGGGACCGGGACCGCCGGGAGGACCGGGACCCCCGCCGCTGACGCGACCCGTCGGGCTTCGAGCTTGTCGCCGAGGGCGGCCAATACCTTGGGTGGCGGGCCGACCCAGCGCAGGCCGGCGTCCAGGACCGCCTCGGCGAAGGTGGGCCGCTCGGACAGGAAGCCGTAGCCGGGGTGGACGGCGTCGGCGCCGGTCCGGCGGGCGGCGGCCAGGATGGCGTCGGCGCGGAGGTAGGAGTCGGCGGGTGCGGCGCCGCCGAGGGGGACCGACTCGTCGGCCTGGGCGACGAACGGGGCGTCGCGGTCGGGGTCGGAGAACACGGCCACGGTGGCGATGCCCATGGCCCGGGCGGTGCGGAGCACCCGGGTGGCGATCTCGCCCCGGTTGGCGACCAGCAGCTTGGTGATCACATCCGGAACACCCCGAAGCCGTCCGTGCCCTTCACCTCCCCCGAGTGGCAGGCGGACAGGGCGATGCCGAGCACGGTGCGGGTGTCGCGGGGGTCGATGATGCCGTCGTCGTAGAGCAGGCCGGTGTTGAACAGGGCCCGGGACTCGGCCTCGACGTGGTCGCGGACGGCCTCGCGCATGGAGCGGTCGGCCTCGTCGTCGAAGGGGCGGCCGCCGCGCTCGGCCGAGGACCGGTTGAGGATCGACATGACCCCGGCGAGCTGCTCGGGGCCCATCACCGCCGACTTGGAGGCCGGCCAGGTGAACAGGAACCGGGGGTCATAGGCCCGGCCGGCCATGCCGTAGCCGCCGGCGCCGTAGGAGGCGCCGAGGATCAGGGTCACATGCGGCACGGCCGAGTTGGCCACGGCGTTGATCATCTTGGCCCCGTCCTTGATGATCCCCCGCTGCTCGTAGGACTTGCCGACCATGTAGCCGGTGGTGTTCTGGAGGAACAGCAGCGGCGTGGACGTCTGGTTGGCGAGCTGGATGAAGTGGGCCGCCTTGTTGGACTCCTCCGAGAACAACACCCCGCCGGCATTGGCCAGGACCCCGACCGGGTAGCCGTGGACCGACGCCCAGCCGCAGCACAGGTTGGTGCCGTACCGCGGCTTCCACTCCGAGAACCGGGAGCCGTCGACCACCCTGGCCAGGATCTCGCGCACGTCGGCGGGGACCTTGAGGTCGACCGGGGCCAGGCCGAGCAGCTCCTCGGGGTCGTGCACGGGCTCGTCGGCGGGCCGGGTCGGGCCGGGGCCGAGCTTGCGCCAGCCCAGGTCGGCGATCACCTGGCGGCCGAGCCGGATGCAGTCCTGCTCGTCGTCGGCCAGCTGGTCGGCCAGGCCGGAGACGCCGGCGTGCATCTCGGCCCCGCCCAGCTCCTCGTCGGTGGCCTGCTCGCCGGTGGCCATCCGGACCAGCGGGGGGCCGCCCAGGAACACCTTGGCCCGCTCCCTGACCATGATGGTGTGGTCGGACAGGCCCGGGACGTAGGCCCCTCCCGCGGTCGAGGATCCGAACACCAGGGCCACGGTGGGGACGCCGGCCCGCGACAGCCGGGTCAGGTTGCGGAACACCGCCCCGCCGGGGATGAAGATCTGCGACTGGGTGGGCAGGTCGGCCCCGCTGGACTCGATCAGCTGGACCAGGGGGAGCCGGTTGCGCTCGGCGATCTCCATGGCCCGCAGGGTCTTGCGGAGCCCGAACGGGTTGGTGGCCCCGCCCCGGACGGTCGGGTCGCTGGCCGTGACCACGCACTCGACCCCGGCGACCGGCCCGACCCCGGTGACGCCGCTCGCCCCCACCGGGAAGTCGGTCCCCCAGGCGGCCAGCGGCGACAGCTCCAGGAACGGGCCGTCCCGGTCGAGCAGCAGCTCGACCCGTTCCCGGGCCAGCAGCTTGCCCCTGGCCCGGTGGCGGTCGACGTACTTCCGCCCGCCGCCCGCCCGGGCCTGCTCCAGCAGCCGGTCCAGCTCGGCCAGCAGCTCCAGGTTGGCGGCCCGGTTGGCCACGTAGGCGTCCGAGGCCGGGTCGAGCCGGCTCGCGAGCACGCCCATCCCAACCCCCTGCTGGAGTAGTTACCGAGAGGTAACCACGCCCCGGGCCGGGAAGCTAGACCACGATCAGGGCTCGTCCAGGAGCCAGCCCAGGTGTGGGAAAGAGCTGCCGGCCTGCTCGGCGTAGCGGTGCAGGACTGACACGATGGCCGGTGGCGGTAGTGATGGGACGGTATTGCGACAAGAGCGGCTGGCCTACCGGCGCGGCGACGTTGCTCGTCTGGACGGGTTGAAGGTTGTCCTCCTCAAGGACGCCGGCAGGCACGCGATTGACTCAATTCCTTGTTCAACGGATTCAGTGTCGCGGTTGACTCTTATAGTCGCGTGCATAGCAACCACCGTAACGAGGTTCGCGCCACGATGACCGCGGTGATCCAGGCCTACCGGTTCGCCCTCGACCCCACACCACGTCAGCGGCGAGCCCTCGCCTCCCACACTGGTGCCGCGCGGTACGCCTACAACTGGGGGCTTGAGCTGGTCAAGACTCGAGTCGACCAGCGCCGTACCGACCCGACCGTCATCGTGCCATGGGGCCTACCTGCGCTGCGACGAGAGTGGAACCGCAGCAAGCAGCACGTCGCGCCCTGGTGGGCTGAGAACAGCAAGGAGGCCTACGCATCCGGCCTGGACGGGCTGGCACGGGCGCTCAAGAACTGGGCCGACTCCAGGAACGGCCGTCGCAAGGGCCGCCCGATGGGCTTCCCGGGGTTCAAGAAGAAGGGCCGAGCCCGCGACGCCTGCCGGTTCACCACCGGCCAGATCAAGGTGCTCGGTGACCGCAAGCACATCCAGCTCCCCCGGATTGGTGTCCTCAAGACCCACGAGTCCACTCGCAAGCTGGCCCGCCGCCTGGAGCAGGGCACCGCCCGCATCATGTCCGCCACCATCACCCGCACCGCCGACCGCTGGCACGTCTCCTTCACCGTCGAAGTCCAGCGACACTTCCCCACCAACAACGGCAGCACCACCGTCGTCGGCGTCGATGTCGGCATCCGCCACCTGGCCGTGCTTTCCACCGGTGCGGTGATCGCCAACCCGAACGCCTATCAGCACTCGCTACGGAAGCTGCGGCGGCTCAATCGAGAACTTCATCGACGCACCCAAGGCTCCAAGCGTAGGAGGCAGACTCGTCGGCGGCTGGCCCGAGTTCACATGCGTGTTGCCAACGTCCGGTGCGACGCCCTGCACAAGCTCACCACCGACCTCGCCACAAACCACGGCACGGTGGTCGTAGAGCATCTCAACTTGGCCGGGATGACCCGCAATCGTCGACTGGCTCGGGCGCTCACTGATGCTGGCATGTCCGAACTTCGCCGACAGCTCGTCTACAAGACGACCTGGTATGGCAGAAAACTGGTCGTCGCCGATCCCTTTTACCCCTCGTCCAAGACGTGCTCGGCCTGCGGCTGGGTAAGAGCCAAGCTCTCCCTGGCCGAGCGCACCTTCCACTGCGAGGTCTGCGGCTTGGTGCTTGACCGGGATCTGAACGCCGCTCGCAACCTCGCCAAGCTCGTGCACCACGTCGCCTGGAGTGGCCGGGAGACGCCAAACGCCTGTAGAGGGGATGTAAGACCCGGTCTGACCGGGCAGACCCCGAAGAAGCAGGAACCCTGCGCGGCAGCAGCCGGCAAGATGGGGACCGCTGGGCCGTAAGGTTCGGCAGCCTAGAGGCTGAGCACCTGTCAGATGCTCACGCTGTAGGTTACGGCTCGTCCCTGGTGTAGTAGACGTCGTTGGCCATGCCCGAGAAGGCGGTCAGCG
>CALGFH010000023.1 GCA_937881255.1 uncultured Actinomycetes bacterium | reverse complement strand
GCCGGCTGGGCGGCCCCGACCCGGTCGGGGCGCATGCGCTCGGCCCTGACCCGGTCGGGCCCGGCGCGGCGGCTCGAACGGCCGGGTGGCGGCGAGGCCGGGGTCGGGGCCAGCGGCTCCCCGCCGGGCGGCGACACGGGCGCGAACGGCTTGGCGCCACCTGGCGGCGGGCCCGACGCCCCTGGGGTCCTGGTCGGCAGCGAGCCGGTGCGGGCCCGGGCGCCGGCCCCGGGGGCCGCCGCGGCCTCGGCCGCCTCGTCCCGGGCGGTCCGCGGGCGGTCGGCCGCGGGGCCGCCGTCGCCAGGCCGGGCCGCCTCCCGCGCGGCCGCGCTCCTGGCCTCCTCGGCCCTGCCCGCCTCGGCCCTGGCCGCCTCCATCCGCGCGGTCTCGACCCGCATCGCCTCGGCCCGCAGCGCCTCGGCCCGCTCCGCGTCGGTCCTGACCCCATCCCTGGCCCCGTCGCCCCTGGCCTCGTCGGGCCCGGGGCCTCCGTCGGGCCCGGGGTCGGGGATCCGGGTGGCGCCGGCACCGGTGAGGGTGCCGGCGCCGTTCCCGGTGGGCTCGGCGGCCCGGCCGTTGGGCTGCTGGGCGGCGTGGCGGCGCAGGGGCAGGTGGTCGCCCCGGACGCTGTCCTCGAACCAGTCCGACCTGGCCGCCTCGAAGATGGGGAGGTGCTCGCCGTTCTCCTCGGCCACCGGCTCGACCGGCCTGGTCGAGGGGACCAGCTCGGCCGGGCCCCGCCGGCTCGGCGCCTCGATGGCCTCGGGCATGGGTGCCCGCACGGCCACCGTCGGCGGCAGCAGCACCAGCGCGGTGATGCCCCCGTACCACGAGTGCCGCAGCTGCACCTTGATGTTGTAGCGCTGGGCCAGCCGGGCGACCACGTACAGCCCGAGCATGCGCGACAGGGCGAAGTCGACCAGCGGCGGGTTGGCCAGCCGCTCGTTGGCCTCGACCAGCTCGTCGTCGGTCATGCCGAGGCCGCGGTCCTCGATCTCGAGCACGTAGCCGTTGCTGACCTGCTGGCCGGCGACCTGGACCTTGGTCCCGGGGGGCGAGAACGAGGTGGCGTTCTCGATCAGCTCGGCCAGCAGGTGGACGACGTCGCTGACCGCCTGGCCGCCGACGCCGATGTCGTCGATCGGCAGCAGCTCGACCCGGTTGTAGTCCTCGACCTCGGCCAGGGCGGCCCTGACCACGTCGACCAGCGGCACCGGCTGGCTCCAGCGGCGGGCCGGCTCGGCCCCCGAGAGCACGATCAGGTCCTCGGCGTTGCGGCGCATCCGGGTGGCCAGGTGGTCGAGCTTGAAGAGGTTCTCGAGGGCGTCGGGGTCGGCCTCGCTGCGCTCCAGGTCGTCGATCAGCTCCAGCTGCCGGTCGATCAGGCTCTGGCTGCGCCGGGCCAGGTTGAGGAACATGTCGCCGATCGACTTGCGCAGGGCGGCCTGCTCGGTGGCGACCTGGACGGCCACCCGGTGGACCGAGTTGAAGGCGGTCGACACCTGCCCGATCTCGTCGTTGGCCTTCACCGGGACCGGCTCGGGGATGACGTCGAGGTCGGCCGGGTCCTTGGTGTGCTGCAGCCGGTCGACCAGGCCGGGCAGCCGCTCGTCGGCGACCTCGTTGGCGCTGCGGGTCAGGGTCCGCAGCGGCCCGACGATCGAGCGGATCAGCCACAGGGAGAGGCCGACGGTGATCCACAGCACCAGGGTCAGCAGGATGGTGTAGAGCAGCGCCTGCCGGCGGGCGCTGGCCTGGGCGTCCTGGCTGATCGCGGAGAGGTCGTCGGCCACCGTGTTCTCGACCCCCCGGAACAGGTCGATCCGGGCCGAGGTGCGCAGGAACCACTCCCTGGGGTCGAGCTCGATCTTGCTGTTGGCGTCCCCGGTGAGGAGGGCGTTGCGCAGGTAGTTGCGCAGCTCGTTGACCTCGGCCACGTCGCGGTTGGACTGGAGCTGGTCGAGCCGGGCCCGCTGCCGGGCGCTGGCCGTGGCGTCGAACTGGGCCCGGAGGGTGTCCTGGGCGCCGAGGCTGGTGGCGAAGCGCTGGAACTCGCCGGGGGCGAACCGGCCGGCCGAGGCGACCGCGTAGACCAGGCCGCGCTCCTGACTGGCGGCCTCCTTGAACCGGCCCATGGCCACATAGGTGGAGAGGTTGCGGGTGAGCGAGCGGCTGTCGGTCTCGCCGCCCAGCTCGAGCACCACGGCGAACAGGTTGGCGATGATGCCGGAGTAGAAGTCGAGCGTCCTCGGCACCGTCCAGGCCGCCTCGTCCTCGATCTGCAGGCGCTCGTCGCTGAGCCGGTTGAACTGCCGAAGGGCCGTCTCGAGCCGCTGCTGGAGCAACGGGCTGCCCTCGTCGACGCGGAGGTTGTCCACGTCCCTGCGGAACGTCTGGAGCGCCTGGTTGACGGCCACCCGCTGGGCGATCACGCCGCCGTAGCCGGCGCTGCGGCCGCTCCCGACCCAGCCGGCCGACAGGTCCCGCTCCCGCTGCAGCTCGTGCACCAGGGTGGAGAGGCTGACGGCGAAATCCGTCTGGTCGTTGACCCGGTCGGCCTGCACGCCGCGGGCGACATTGGCCCCGATGCCGATGGCGGCCAGCACGGTGAGCGCGACCAACGGGATGACCAGCACCGCGATCAGCTTGGAACGGATCTGCATGTTTCGGATCATGTGCTGACCTCTGCGTCGTTGCCTGGGAGATGGACTCGAGGCAGATGGGTGCTCGTCACCGCGGCGGCCGGCGGTCTGCGTGCCCGAAGGCGCACGGCATTCCTGCTCATAGAACGGCCCCGGGGAAGGGACGGGCTGGCTCGGTCATACAGGGGGATCACAAGGGAATCTACCTGGGGCGGCGGGTCCTCCACAACCTGCGTTTCTTATCACCGTCACGAGAAGACGGGCAACAAGTGCATCAGGGCATCCACCGGATCGTCGGGGTCCGGTGCTACGATCGGACCGCTTCCCCACACCGTCGCTGGGCCCAGAATTGGGGCCGGGAGGAACATGCTCGACGCCGACCATCCACGCGAGGCGTGCGGGGTCTTCGGGGTGTGGGCTCCGGGGGAGCAGGTCGCCAACCTCGTCTTCTACGGGCTCTACGCCCTCCAGCACCGTGGCCAGGAGTCGGCCGGCATGGCCGTCGCCGACGGGCGCGGCGTGCTCGTCTACAAGGAGATGGGCCTGGTCAGCCAGGTCTTCGACGAGCCGACGCTGGCCACCCTCCAGGGGCACCTGGCGATCGGCCACACCCGCTACTCGACCACCGGCGGCTCCCGCTGGGAGAACGCCCAGCCGGCGTTCAAGACCAACGCCGCCGGGGGCGGGATCGCCCTGGCCCACAACGGCAACCTCACCAACACGGCGGTGCTGGCCGCTGAGCTGATTCCGCAGGAATCGCCA
>CALGFH010000022.1 GCA_937881255.1 uncultured Actinomycetes bacterium | reverse complement strand
CGGTCGCTGCGCGGGCGCACCCGGGTCGCGCGCACCCTCATCAACTACTGGGGCCGGGTCGCCCGCATTCCGGGCGTGTCGTTGCGCCCCGTCGAGGTCAACGGCGGCCCGGGAGCGCTCTTGCTCGACCCCCAGCAGCGGTTGATCGGCGTGCTGGCGCTCGATGTCGCCGACGGTCAGATCGCCGCCATCAGCGGGATCGTCAACCCCGACAAGCTGACGCACCTCGGGCCACTCGCCGACTACAGATCGCTCCTGAGGTCGACGAGATGACCCCTGGCGGGCTCGCCTGGAACTGATCGTCTAGGCGCCCTCCAGGCCCGCGACCCGGTGGCCGAGGAGGTAGTGGCGGACCTCCTCGGCGCAGCGCCAGGGGTTGGTGAAGACCTCGTCGCCGGCGAAGCGGAGCACGGCGTAGCCCTGGGCGACCAGGTAGCGGTCGCGGCGGCGCTCACGGACGACCTGGTCGGAGCTGGCCCGGACCGGGCCCTCGCCGTCGATCTCGACCACCACCCGGGGCAGGACCAGGAAGTCGACCCGGTAGGGGCCGATCTTGCAGTTGGGCTCGACCCTGGTGCCGTCGGGCGCCTCGGGGAGCCAGGCGGCCAGCCAGAGGCGGGCCAGGGGGCGCTCGACCCGGCCGAGCAGGCGGCGGGCGTCCGGGTCGGCCTTGGCCAGCAGCTCGACCATGGCGGCGCCGAGGGCGGCCCCGACCGGCTGCGGCCCTCGTGGTGCTTCGTCGCCGCGTCCGGCGACCGGCTGTTGCACTGGCACTCCCCTGCTCGGCCCGTACGCGCGTGAGGCTTGGCAAGGTAAGGCTTCAGTATAACTACAACTTTGTAACTACACTAGTGTCGTTCGTGCACATAGGCTGGCTCGGACACAACAAGACAAGCTGCGGCATCTTGCCAGATGCCCGGCTTTGGTGTGATATCCGGGCAACGCCGAGGTCGGCGTTGGGCATCCGTCGTGGAAGGGAGCCACCGATGGAAGCGTCTTCCGCAGGTGCCGGGGTGCCGCCGCAGGCACCAACCACAGAGGAAACCTGGCCCCTGGGGGTCAGTCGGCCGCCGTTGGGCGTCGACGACCTCCCCGAACCCGAGGAGGTCTTCCACGCCCGGCGGATTGGCCGCAAGGAGCTCATCACGCTGGTCCTGGGGCCCAGCCTGATCGCCCTGGGGCTGTCGATCGGCAGTGGCGAGTGGCTGCTCGCCCCCCTGGCCATCGGCCAGGGCGGCTGGACCGGGATCGGCTTCGTCGCGCTCATCTCGATCCTGCTCCAGGCCTTCTACAACATGGAGATCGGCCGGTACGTGGTCGCCACCGGCGAGGTGCCCTCGATCGGCTTCGGGCGGGTCCCGCCGGGCTTCCTGGTCTGGACCACGCTCGCCATCCTGCTGTTCTACCTCGCCTTCATCACCGGCGGCTGGGCCGCCGGCGCCGGCGACGCCCTGTACACCTTCATCACCGGCGACATCCCCGGCCCCGAGGACCGGACCGCGTCACGCTGGCTGGCCGTCGCCCTCATGGCCACGGTCTTCGTCATCACCCTGTTCGGCCGCAAGATCTCGCGGACGATGGAGCTGACCAACTGGGTGCTGGTCCTGTTCATCCTGGTCACGCTGATCATCGCGGCCATTGTCCTGGTGCCGCTCTCGCAGTGGGGCGAGGGGATCGTCGGCATGTTCCGGCCGGCCCTGCCCCCCGAGGGGGTGGACGCGACCGACCTCGGCGCCGTCGCCGGGTTCGCGGCCATGGCGTCGGGCCTCAACTACGTGTTCATGAACTACTACCGCGACAAGGGCTACGGCATGGGCGCCAGGGCCGGCTACATCCCCGGCCTGCTCAGCCGCGCCGAGCGGCCGGTGGAACCGGTGGGCGCGACCTTCCGGGACACCCCTGAGAACGCGGCCAGGTGGCGCCGCTGGTGGCGGTTCCTCATCATCGAGATGTGGGTCGTGTTCGTCCCCGGGGCCCTGATCGGCATCCTCATGCCCGGCATCCTGGTCAGCCACGTCCTGGAGCAGACCGGCACCGAGCCGACCCGGGCGTCGATGCCGACCTATGTCGCCGCCCAGCTGGAGCAGATGGGCGAGCCGCGGATCTGGTACTGGTGGGCGCTGCTGGTCGGGTTCCTGATCCTGTTCACCACCCAGCTGGTGGTGTTCGAGATGCTGGTGCGCAACATGGTCGACGCGCTCTACGGGTCCAGTGAAGGGTTCCGCCGGCTCATCCGGGGTGACCCGCGCCGCTTCTACTACCCGTTCATGATCCTGCTGGCGGTCGTCATCTCGCTGATCATCTTCCAGGCGCTGCCCACCGAGCTCGTCCAGTGGTCGGCCAACATGTCGAACCTGGCCGCGCTGATCATGCCGTTCCCCCTGATCTACCTGATCGCCAGGCTGCCGGGGCCGGCCAAGGGCCGCTGGTGGTCCTACCTCATCCTGGGCCTGGTGGTCGTCTACTTCGGCTTCTTCTTCCTCAACTTCCTGGTCAACCAGCTCACCGGCAACGACCTGTCGTTCTGGTAGCCGGCCGGGTCGTCACCCCTTTCGGCCGGTGGTGGCGATCCCCTCCACGAAGTAGCGCTGGCCGAGGAAGAAGATGACCAGCATGGGCAGGGTGGCGATGACGCTGGCGGCGAGGACGACCTCCCACTGGCTCTCGCCACCCCGCCCGAACTGGTCGAGGATCACCTTGAGGCCCCGGGGCAGGGTGAACAGCGCGCCATCGCGCAGGTAGATCAGCGGCCGCATGAGGTCGGTCCAGCTCGCCCTGAACTCGAACACGAAGGTCACGATCAGGGCCGGCCTGGTCAGGGGCAGGGCGATCTTGCGGAACAGCTCCAGGTAGCTGGCTCCGTCGACCCGGGCCGCCTCGAACAGCTCGCGGGGCAGGCCGAGGAAGAACTGGCGCAGCAGGAAGATGTAGAAGGCCGAGCCGAACAGGTTGTGGGCCCACAGCGGGACCTGGGTGTTGGTCAGCCCCAGCCAGTTCCAGACCAGGTAGTTGGGGATCATGGTGACGGCCGCGGGCAGCATCATGGTCGCCAGGACCAGGCCGAAGACCAGGTTGCGGCCGGGGAAGCGGAAGTAGGCGAAGCCGAAGGCCACGAAGGCGCTGGACAGGGTCACCGCCAGCGCGGCCATGACCCCGATCACGAGGCTGTTCATCAGCCAGGTGAGCACTGGCGCCGCCTCCCAGACGGTGATGAAGTTCTGGGGCTCGAAGGGCACCGGCAGCAGGGTGGTGTCGAACACGAAGGCCCGTGGCCGCAGCGACGCCGAGATCAGCCAGACGAACGGGACCAGGAACAGGACCGAGCAGCCGGTGAGCAGGACGAGCAGCAGGGCCCGCCGGCGCCAGGGCTGGCGGGGCGGGAGCCGCTCGGGGATCTGGGCGGCCCGGGCCGGGACCGGCTGGCCGAGCGTGCGCCCGGTCCGATCCTGGACGGTGGCCATGTCAGTCCCCCTCGTAGTAGACGAAGCGGTTCCCCACGCGCACCTGGAGCACGGTGATGGCCAGGATGATCAGGAACAGCAGCCAGGCCATGGCCGAGGCGAAGCCCATGTGGAGGAACTGGAAGGCCTGCTGGAACAGGTAGACGACGTAGAACAGGGCGGCGTCGGTGGTCGATTCCTGGGTCGCCCGGTTGCCGAAGTACATCGTGTACACCTCGGCGAACAGCTGCAGCGAGGCGATGGTGTTGACGATCAGGGTGAAGAACAGGGCCCCCGAGATCATCGGGACGGTGATGTGGCGGAACTGGCGCCAGGAGCTGGCCCCGTCGATCCGGGCCGCCTCGTACAGCTCCCTTGGCACGTTGTTGAGCGCGGCCAGGTAGATGATGGTGGTGCTGCCCAACGTCCACAGGCTCATCAGCACGATCCCCGGCTTGATCCAGGCCGGGTCGGTGGTCCAGTTGGGGCCCTGGACCCCGACCAGGGCGAGCATGGCGTTGATGAGGCCGGTCTGGCCGTTGAGCAGGAACAGGAACAGGATGCCGACGGCCACCGCGGGGGTCATCACCGGTAGGTAGAAGATCGTCCGGAACAGCCCCGAGGCCCGCCCGACCCGCTGCAGCAGCAGGGCCAGCCCGAGCGAGACGGCCATGGCCAGGGGCACGTGCAGTGCGGTGTAGAACACCGTGTTGCCAAGGCTCTTGGCCACCGCCGGGTCCGACATGAGCTGGCGGTAGTTGTCCAGCCCGGTGAACTTCGGCGCGCTGATGACGTCGTACTCGGTGAACGACAGGACCAGGCTGGCGATCATGGGGCCGCCGGTGAAGACCAGGAACCCGATCACCCAGGGGGCCAGGAACAGCCAGGCCCAGCGCGTCTCCTGCCGGCTCATGCCGCTGGCGCGGGCACGGCGGCCGGTCGCTGACGACGCCACGGCGGCTACCCTCCCGCGGCCTTGTCGAGCGCGGCCTGGGCCTCGCCCTGGGCCCGCTCCAGGGCCTCGGCCGGCTCCATCTGCCCGGTCAGGACCCGGTTGACGGCGTCCTGCCATGCCTTCTGGAACTCGGCCCCGGCGGGCGACGGCGGGGTGGCGAAGGCCACCTCCTGCACGGCCAGCACCGTCTGGACGGCGTCGTCGAACTTGGCGTCGCCGCTCGGCTTGTAGACCTCGCCGAAGACCTGCTCGTCGGCCACCTTGTTGCCGCTGTACAGGCCGGTGAAGGGCAGGTCCTTCTTGGCCCTGGCCTCGGCCCGGGCCCTCGCCGCGGCCACCCAGGTGCTGGCCTCGGTCATGGTCTTGGCGAAGCGGCAGGCCGCGTCCGGGTTCTTGGCCCCCTTGGGGACGGCCCAGGCGCTGCCGGTGACGAAGGTGAGCGGGTTGCCCTGGCGGTCCTTGAACGGCGCCACCGTGATATCGACGTCGGGTGAGGCCTCGGCGAGCACGTTGAGGTACCAGTCCTCCATCGGGAAGGCGCCCAGCTGGTCCTTGGCGAACTGGTTCTTGGCCCCGAAGAAGTCGAAGCTGTCGCGCAGGCTCTTGAGCTTGCCCCAGCCGCCGCTGGCCTGGACGATCCCGGCGGTGGTGGTCAGCGCCTCGACCACCTTGGGGGCGTTCAGCTGGGCCGTCCTGCCGTCCTCGCTGAGCAGGGCGCCGCCGTTGGCCTTGACCCACAGGGGCAGGAACTCGGGGATCTTGGGGTCGAAGCCGATCCGCTTGAGCTTGCCGCCCTCGGTGACGGTCAGCTTCTCAGCCATGCCGGCCAGCTTGGACCAGTCGGTGGTGTCGACCTCGGCCGGGCTGAGCCCGGCGTCCCGCACCGCCTTGTTGCCGATCATCATCACCCGGACCGAGTAGAACTCCGGGATCCCGTAGACCTTGCCGTCGACGGTGACCTGCTGGACGGCTGCCGGTCGGTACTGGCCCATGTCGATCTGGGCCGAGGAGATGCACTCGTCCAGGGGCTGGATGGCGCCGCGGGCGGCGTAGGTGCCGATGATCTCCCGGTCGACGTAGACCAGGTCGGGCGGGGCGCCGCTGGCCACCGCGGACAGGAACTGCTGCTCGTCGAAGCCGCCCTCGGTGACCTTGACCTGCACCTGCGGGTTGGCCTTCTTGAAGGTGTCGACCCGGGTGGTGGCGATCTCGTCCTAAAGGCTGAACCCGAAGGTGCTCAGCGCGCCCGAGACCGTGCCGCCGCCTCCGCCGGCCTGCGGCTCCTCGTCACCGCTCAGATGGCCCGGAGGCCGTACAGGACCCGTTCCAGCAGGGCCAGGTCGGGCCGGTCGCCGGTGTCGGTCGGTCGGTGCAGCATCACCATGCCCTCGTCGG
>CALGFH010000021.1 GCA_937881255.1 uncultured Actinomycetes bacterium | reverse complement strand
GCCTCCATGACCTCGTAGCGGCGCAGGAAGAACATGTCCTCGGGGTCGTCGAAGATGCCCATGGCGTGAAGGGCCCGCGACAGCTCCTTGGACTTGCCCCAGAAGGTGGCCCACATCCAGTGCTCGATGTAGAGCACGTGCTCCTCGATGTAGACGAACACCTTGCGGGCCAGGCCGACCATCTCGTCGAAGGCGGCCTGGTCGCCCTCGGCCAGCAGCGCCCGGTACTCGGCGGTGATCCGGTCACGCTCGGCCAGGACCTGGTCGGTCGGGCGGTCCAGGGCCTCGCCGGCCCGCACCCGCCGCACGTACTCCTTGACCGAGGCCAGCGGGATCCCGGGGTCGTCCAGCCAGGTGTCGAAGTAGTGGTAGCCGCCCGGGTGCCCGGGGTCGGTGTTGAACAGGAACCACGGGTCCGAGGTCCGCTCCCAGTCGGCCACCCACTCGCGGCCGCCGTCGCTCGCCTTGAGCTCCTCGAACAGCGACCCCGGGTCGCCGGCCTCGAGGACGGCGTCGCCGACCCCGAGCCGCTCGGCCTCCTTGGCCAGGCGCTTGAGCTCGTCATCGGGCCGGTACAGGTCGACGTGGAGCCCGCCCACCATGCGCGAGATCGACTGGTCGGTGATGTCGCCGAAGGCCTGCTTGGCGAACATGAAGAAGGTCAGGTAGGCGGCGTAGCCGACGTTCAGCAGCTCGAAGTGGTACTGGTAGGTCTTGTACATGGTGAGGACGAGCTTGGAGAAGTCCTCGATCATCCGGTACCCGGACGAGTAGCCGACGTGGTCGAAGACCACCGACTCGTCCTCGAGCTCGGGCAGGGGCTCGAACCGGATCGCCTTGATCTCGTCCAGGTGGGCGGTGACCTTCTCCTTCCACTCGGCGTAGATCTGGTCCCAGTTCTCGTAGTAGTGGCCGCCGCGCCGCCCGAACTGCTCGGCCCGGGCGGGGATGCTCTCGGGCGGGGCCGGCACCGGGGTCACGTACAGGTAGCCGTTGAGGATCCGCTGGTCGACCCCGAACGCCGGCGGCATGGCGAAGATGCGGGTGTTGAACGCCCCAAGGGCCTGCCACCAGCACTCGCACTGGATCTCGTCATAGGGGTGGAGCACGCCCGGGTGGTGCAGCCGGTCCTGGAACCAGAAGCGCTGCTCGTCCAGGTCGCGGCGGTCGTCGCCGAACAGGTGGTACCAGTTGTACAGCTGCTCCCAGCCCTCGGCGCCCTCGGGGGTCGGGACCTCGAACGGGCTGGGGAAGCGGTCCTGGCTCATCGGCTGCTCCTTTCCGCTGGGAGCTGGTCGGCGCCCGCGACCAGGGCGACCACGGCGGCGTCGACGGCCGCCCCGCCGGTGGCGGTCTGGGCGGCGTCGTCGGTGGCGACCAGCACGGTGTTGCCGGCGGCCACGTCGATCAGGTCGACGGCAACGTGCGCGGCCGAGGTGGACAGCTCCCGGACCAGGACCATCCGGCGGCCGTCCAGGTCGGGCACCTGGCGCTCGGCCCAGACCCGGCCGAGCACCTCGGCCAGCAGCATCAGGCGCTCCCGCGCGACTTCTTGCCGGGCTCGATGGCCCGGCCCGACAGCTGCTCGGCGGTGCCGTTGGCCAGCAGGGCCGAGGCGACCTCGTGCGGCTTGGGGTAGATCTGGGCCGAGCGCAGGTCGCCGTAGCGGCGGACCGCCTCCGACCCGGCCTCCATGGCCTGGCGGACGGCGGCGATGCTGCCCTGGATGGCGGCGGCGAAGTAGCCGCTGGACACCCGCTCGACGGCCACGCACTCCACGTCGGCGGTCTTCATCATGGCCTCGATCCCGGCCGTGAGCCCGACCACCCCGCGGGTCTCGAACAGGCCGATGGCACGCTCCGACGGCATCTGGGCCTCCTATCCGTCCAGCAGCCGCGGGTTGCCGGCGATGGCCGCCACCGGCCGGCTCGGGCTGGCGAAGATGATCGACTTGACCTTGCCCCGGGAGACCGCCCTGGCCGTCTCCTCCCCGATCTCCACCGCCTCCTCGACGGTGGCCAGGTCGCCCCCGAGGGAGACCGCGACCAGCCCGCCGCCCAGGCGCATCACCCCGTTCACCCGCACCTCGGTCGCCTTCACCATCGCGTCGATGGCGTCGAAGATGGGGACGAACCCTTCGGCCTCGATGAACCCGGCCGCCTCGTTGGCCATGCCGCTCCTCCCGTCGCTCGTGCCGCTCGCCTCAGCCGTCCAGCCAGGTGACCACCGCCGCCCCGGTGCCCCAGACCGGCCCGTACTCCAGCACCCGGGCCGGCCGGTCGCAGGCGCCGCTGCCGGCCAGGAAGGCCAGGGCCCGCAGCTGGCTGTCGGCCTGGGCCTCCCGGGCGTATTCCTCCCGGAGGGCCAGCACCTCGTCGGTGCGCCCGGCCGCCAGCAGGTCGAGCACACGGCGGTTCCAGGCGTCGTGGCCGGCGTCCTCGAAGCGGTCCTCGGCCGGCTCGATCCAGCGCTGGATCAGCCCCGAGGACAGGCCGGACACGGCCACGAAGGCGACCCGACGGCCCAGCTTCCCGGCGGCCAGGGCGGCCGCCTCGGCGATCCGGCCCAGGTCGCCCGCGGCCGCGTACAGGTTGCAGGAGACGAGCGCGATCGGGCGTGACCGGTCGGGGTCGACCAGCTTGCCGGCGACCACCGTGCCGGTGTCGACCGGGAAGCCGTCGTAGCGGGTCCGGCGGGCCTGGAAGCCCATGTCCTCGGCCTGGCAGGCCCAGGCCTCGGCCAGCTCGACGTCGACGCGCAGGTCGTAGTCGAGGGTGCCGTAGTCGTAGGCGTACCAGTTCTCGTCGACGTGACCGCCGCGCGGGTTCGGATCGACCTGGAACTGGTGGCCGAGCACGGTGAACCACTGGGTCGACAGGACCACGAAGGCGTCCGGCCCGGCCGCCCGGAGGTCCTGGCCGGCCTGCCGGGCCGCGTCGGCCAGCAGCTTCCAGCTCGGCGCCGGCTCGGCCGCCAGCAGGTGCGGCATCCCGGGGACCAGCGCCGCCCCGACCACGGTCACGAGCGGGCCCCGGTCATCGGGCGCGGCCGGTCGGCGTCGTCGGGCCCAGGCGCCCAGCCGGGCGGGGCCGGGTGGGCCCGGGCCGGGTTGGCCGGGTCCCACTCGATCACCGCGTTGCCGGTGCCGATGATGGTCCCGTAGCCGAGCACGTCCCCGGGGATCTCGGGCCAGCCCAGGGCCGACAGCAGCCATGACAGGCTGCCCGCCTTGACCTCGGCCGCGGTGGCCTCGATGTGGCGGGGCAGGAACGCCCGCAGCTCCCGGGTCCGGCCGGCCCGGACCAGGGTGAGCAGGTCCATGTCCCAGCGGTACTGGTGGTCGTCGTAGGGGTGCTCGGCGGCCATGTCCTCGGGCAGGTCCGGCTCCCGGTCCCAGTGGAGGTGGGACAGCGAGTTCGACCCGGCGAGCACGGCCCGTCGCCCGGTCTCCTCGACGGCCCGGCGGGTGGCCGCCCCCAGGCGCTCCATCTGCTCCAGGTCGGCGTCGCTGTAGAAGTAGGGGTTGTTGTTGGCCGACAGCGACACCACCGGGATGTCCCAGTCCGGGTTGAGCAGGTGCAGGGCGCCGATGGTGGCGTAGTCGACCCGCACCCCGGGGTTGGTCAGCTTGCGGGTGACCAGGCCGGCGTCGGCGGCGCAGTCGGCGATCGCGGTGGCCAGCTCCACGTCGGTGCGGAAGTCGTACCGGTAGCGGAGCAGGTGCGGGAAGATCGGCTCGACCGACAGCCCCCGCGGGTTGGGCACGCAGTTCACGTGGTGGCCGACCATGGTGATCCAGTGGGGGGCGTGGACCACGATCACGTCCGGCCGGTGCCGCTCCCGCAGCCGCCGCCTGGCCTCCTGGTAGGCCCAGCGCAGCAGCTCCCAGCCGCCCCGCGACCGGGGCTGGTTCTGGGGCGGGTTCTCGGCGTAGATCAGGTGCGGCGGGTGCGGGGCCAGGAACCCGGCAACGATCCCCGGCCCCCGCTCGTCCCCCCCACCCGGGCCCAGCTCGGCCGCTGGCGCACCGGTCGGGACCGGGGCCGTCTGCGGCGGCCGCCGCCGGTCCCCGACGGTGATGTGGAAGACGCGCGACATGCCCGGACGCTAGCCACCGGCCCGCCCGTTGCCTACGCTGATGTCCGGTATCGCCGGACACATTCGGGGTGGTGATGGGGGCGGGCGGGACCCGGGTGGGGTCGGTGGCCAAGGCGGCCAGGGTGCTGCAGGCGTTCACGCCGCTGGTGGCCTCGCTGAGTGTGCGGCAGGTGGCCGAGCGGACCGGGATCCCGCGCAGCACCGCCCACGCGATCTGCCTGACCCTGTGCGACGCCGGGCTGCTGGAGGAGGGGACGGGGCGGGGCTACCGGCTGGGGCCGGCCCTGGTCGGGCTGGGCGGGCAGGTGATCGAGCGGACCGGGCTGGTCGGGGCGGCCGAGGGGGTGCTGGAGCGGCTGGCCCCCGGGGACGGGCTCGAGACCCACCTGGGGCAGCTGGTCGGGGGGTGGGTGGTGTACCTGGACCGGGCCGGCGGGCCGGTGCGGGCGCCGATGCACAACCGGGTCGGGCTGCGGGCCCCGGCCCACCTGACCGGCTGCGGCAAGGCCGCCCTGGCCCTGCTCCCCCCGGACGAGGTCGCGGCCCGGGTCCGGGCGGTGTGCGCGGCCGAACCCGGCCACCCGCCCGACCTGGACGCCCTGGCCCGCGAGCTGGCCGTCGCCGCCCGGGCCGGGTTCGTGGTCAGCGACACCTTCCAGCCCGGCCGGACCTCGGTCGCCGCCCCCATCCCCGACCCGGCCGGCGCCCCCGCCGGCGGCATCTCGGTCGCCGGCCCGACCGACCTGGTCACCGGCCCCCGCTTCGACCGCATCCGCGACCAGGTGGTGACAGCCGCGGCCACCATCGGCCGGCGACTGGCCACCGGGGCCGAGGCCTAGCCGTGGGCCAGCCGGATGACGCCGCCGCCCTGCACGACCACTACGCGCTGGGTCGCGAGCGGGACCGCCTGGACGCGGCGGTCGGGGTGGTGGAGTTCGAGCGCACCAGGGAGATCCTGCTCCGCCACCTCCCGGCGCCACCGTCGGTGGTGGCCGACATCGGCGGCGGCCCCGGCCGGTACGCGCCCTGGCTGGCCGGACGCGGTCACCGGGTCGAGCACCGCGACCTGGTCGCCCTCCACGTCGAGCAACTCCGCGCCGGCGCCGGCGACGCCGGCCGGGTCGGCACCGCCGTCGGGGGACGCGCGCCGGCTCGAGGTCGTCGATCTGGTCGGGGTCGAGGGGTTGGCGTTCGCGCTCGGCGACCTCGACCAGCGCCTGGACGACCCGGTGGGCCGGGCCGTCGTGCTCGACGCCGCCCGGGCCGTCGAGCGCGTGCCCGAGCTGCTCGGGCTCGGGCCCCACGTGCTGGCGACGGCCAGGCGGCCGCCGGGCTGACCGGAGTGCGCCGGCCGGGGGCGGTCATGGAGCCGTCCCGAGCCGGCGGGCGACCTCGGCCCAGGCCGGGGAGGCGGAGTCGATCACGGCCATATGGTCGACGCCGGGCAGCTCGACCAGCTCGACAGGGTCGCCGGCGGCGGCCGCGGCGGCCGCGTAGGCGCGGCTCTGGGAGACCGGGACGCGGGGGTCGGCGTCGCCGTGGACCAGCAGCTGGCGGGCCCCGAGGGGCAGGCGGGCGAGCGGGGAGGCGAGGCGGTAGCGGTCGGGTTCCTGGTCGGGGGTGGCGCCGAGGAACTCGGCCACGGCACCCTCGCCGATGGCCTCGGCGGCGCCGGCGTGGAGGTCGCAGACCCCGGCCAGGCTCACCACCAGCCGCGGGACGACCCGCGGGCCGGCCCCGGGGGCGCCAGGGGGCAGCCCGGCCCGGGCCGCCG
>CALGFH010000020.1 GCA_937881255.1 uncultured Actinomycetes bacterium | reverse complement strand
AGGGCGTGCCCGGGAACAGGGCGAAGCCCTGGTGGGGGGCGCCGGCGGCGCCCTGGAAGTCGCCGCCGATGGCCAGGCCGGCCGGGAGGGCCTCGGCGGTGAGGACGCCGCGGGTGCCGCTGGCCCCGGGGTTCCAGGTGAGCGGGACCCCGGTGGCCGGGTCGAGGGCGGCGACGTGGGTGCGGACGGTCAGGGCGCCGGGGCAGCGGAGGGTGTAGGAGGTGTTCTTGACCGTGCACAGGTTGGTCAGGTGCCCGCCGATGTAGACGGCGCCGGCGGTCGCCTCGACGGCGTTGATGTCGCCGGAGTTGAAGGGGCAGCCGGGGGCGCCGCCGTTGTGCCACAGGACCGGCGGGGTGCCGGGGGTGCCGGCCGGCATGGCGATCACCGACTCGTGGGCCGCGCCGCAGATGCTCTCGTTGCCGTCGGCGGTGGTCAGGTAGGCGGTGGCGCCGTCGGGTGACAGCGCCACCCCCCAGCCGGAGGCGTGGACGTTGGGGTTCCAGGCGGTCAGGGTGCGCGAGGCGATCGCGACCGAGGCGAAGTTGTAGCGGGTGGCGCCCCCGACCGAGGTGAACGCCCCGGCCAGGTAGAGCGTGGTCCCGCCCGGGCTCACGGCCAGGTCGCGGACCGCCCCGTTGGCGTGCAGGGCCATGGCCCCGACGGCCCCGGTGGTGGCGTTGACCGCCGCCAGCCGGACCCGCCGCCGGCCGTCGACGCTGGCGAAGGTGCCCCCGGCGAACAGGGTGTTGCCGGCCAGGGCGAGCTTGAGCACGGCGGCGTTGGGCTGCGGCCCGAAGGCGGTGTTGGCGATCCCGGTGACCGGGTCGAGCATGGCCAGCCGGTCGCAGCTGGTGCAGCCGCGCACGTTGTTGAACACCCCGCCGGCGTACAGGCGGGTCCCGTCGGGGCTGGCCAGCAGGGCGTTGACGTCGTCGCTGGCCCGCGGGTCGAAGGCGGCGAGGTGCAGGCCGGTGGTGGCGTCGAGGGCGACCAGGTGGGACCGGGCGATGGTGGGGCTGCCGTAGCCGACCGCGGTGAAGCTGCCGCCGACGTAGATGGTGGTGCCGATCTGGGCGACGGCCCGCACCTCACCCCCGTAGAACTGGAGGGTGGTGGCCGGGGTCGGGGACGGCACGGCCCCGGCCGACGGCAGCACCAGCCCGGCCACCAGCAGGGTGGCGAGGACGACGGGAAGGATGCGGGCGGCGGTGCGCATTGGCCCCACTCCAGATCGCAGGCGGACAGACCAGCCCCGGGCGCGGCAAGGCTAAGCGCTGCCTGGTCGTCGAGGGATGCGCAATTTGACGTAGTTCTGCCTTATTTCGCCGACCCTGCGGCGACGGGTCAGGACTCCAGGGTCGCCTTCACGGTGATCTCGAGGTTGCCCCGGATGGCGTTGGAGATCGGGCAGCCCTTCTCGGCCTCCTCGGCCGCCTGCTGGAACCCGTCCTGGTCGTACCCCTGGACCACGCCGTTGACCTCCAGGGCCGAGCGGGTGACGACGACGCCGCCGCCCTCCTTGGGATCGAGGGACACGGTCGAGGTGACGTGCAGTCGCTCGGGCGCGTTGCCGGCCTGGGCCAGGAAGTGCGAGAACGCCATCGCGTAGCAGGTGGCGTGGGCGGCTGCGAGCAGCTCCTCGGGGCTGGTCTTGCCGTCGGGGCTCTCGGTCCGCGCGGCCCAGGTCACCGGGTAGCGGCCGATGCCGCTGCTGGCGAACTCGGTGTCGCCCTTGCCGCCGATCAGCGGTCCCTCCCAGAGCGTGTGCGCTTGGCGGTCGGCCATGGCCATGTCGACATCCTCCTGATGGATCGATCGTTGTCCAACCGACCGAAACGCTAGGCCGCCGGGGCCCCAGCTGTCGACCCGGGGCCGAGCAGGGCCCGCACGGCCAGCCCGCCGAGGGTGTTGACGACGGCCACCAGCCCGAGGAAGCCGAACACCGCGGCCAGCCCGGACCGGTCGGCCACCACCCCGCCGGCCGCCCCGGCCAGGGCGCCGACCCCGAACGACAGCGAGAAGTAGGTCCCGTAGGCGGCCCCGCGGCGGGCGGCCCGGGTCGAGCGGGCGACCAGCTGGTTGGTGATCGGCTGCCCGAGGAAGATCAGCAGGCTGAACAGGCCGGCCAGGGCCACGCCGAGCGGGGTCGGGCCGGCCGCCCTGACCGCCAGCCCGGCCAGCACGGCCCCGGCGTACAGGCTGGCGTAGCGCAGGGCCAGGCGGCGCGGGTCGGTCTCGGCCAGGCGGCCGCCGATGAGCTGGCCGGGGACGCCGAGCAGCAGGACCACCGCCGCGAGCACGCCGCCCCTGGCCGCGGCCGCCTGGCCGGTCCCGCCGACCTCGGCCAGGAACGCCGGCAGGAAGGTGACGAACCCCTGGAACACGAACCCCTCGGCCGCGGCCAGGAACATGACCACGGCCAGGGCGCCGCGCCCGACCCCCCCGGCCGCCGCCTGGGCCTGGGGCGGCAGGCGCCGGTCGCGCGGGACCTGCCTGACCAGCGCGACCAGTAGGACGGCGGCGGCCACGGCGGCCAGACCGTAGCTGGCCCGCCAGCTCCAGGCGGCGGCCACCGCCCCCGCGACCAGCGGGGCCAGGGCCGTCCCGCCGTTGCCGAAGCCGCCGTGGATGCCGAGCTCCCGCCCACCCCCGGGGACGTTCAGGGTCACCTCGGCCAGCCCGGACGGGTGGTAGAGGGCCCCGGCCGCGCCCAGCAGGGCGAGCGCCGCGGCCAGCCACCAGATCCCCGGGGCCAGCGCCGCCAGCACGCAGCACACCGCCGAGGCGCCGGCGAACACCCGCAGCAGCACCGGCGCCCCGACCCTGTCGGCCAGCAGCCCGGCCGGCAGGGCGCCCAGCCCGTAGAGCATGCTGCTCACCGTCGCGACCGTGCCCAGGGTGGTGAACGATGCCCCGAACTCGGCCCGCAAGGTGACCAGCACCGCCGGCAGGACGAGCACGAACCCGTGACTGGCCCCGTGGGCGGCGTAGATGGTCCCCAGCCGGACCTGCCGCCCCTCACCCGTGACCTCTCGCGCCATGGCCCGAGGATGCCAGACCCGGCGGGCCGGCTCCCGGGCGGCCGGGTCAGTGGCCTCGTTCGTGCTCGAGCAGCCAGGACTTGCGGTGGGTGCCCCAGCCGTAGCCGCCGAGGCGGCCGTCGGCCCGCAGGACCCGGTGGCAGGGCACGATCACGGCCACGTGGTTGCTGGCGCAGGCGGCCCCGGCGGCCTGGGCGCCCAGCGGGTCGGTGGCCGGGTCGGCCAGCCCGGCCAGGCCGCCGAGCTGCTTGTAGCTGATCGTCTGCCCGGCCGGCACCGTCCGCAGGGCCGACCAGGCGGCCTGCTGGGTGGGGTCGCCGGGCTGGGTCACGGCGACGTCGGTGAGCGCCCCGGTCTCGCCCTCCAGATAGGCGAGCACCCGGGCGGCCACGGCGCCGGGGTCGGTGGCCGGCCGGAGACGGGCCGCCCGCCGGCGCGGGTCGAGGCGGCGCTGCAGGGTCTCGCCCCGGCCGGTGAACCCGGCCGCGCAGACCCCGTCGTCGCCGACCAGCAGGGTGAACGGGCCCATCGGGGTGGGCACGGTGGTGGTGTGCAGCTGCATGGTGGTCGCCTCCGCCGGCTGGGCTGTACCTCACCTATGGAACACGGCCAGGGCCGGGATGGTTGCAGCCCCGGATGGCAGGACCGGCCGTCCCAGGGACCGTCTAGGGTGGCCGCACCGACCGACTGAGAGAGGTTCGACAACGTGACTGCGACCGAGGTACCGGCCAAGGCCGGGCGTCGCGAGTGGATCGGGCTGGCCGTGCTGGCCCTGGCCTGCCTGCTCTATGTGATGGACCTGACCGTGCTGCACCTGGCCGTGCCCGCCCTGAGCGCCGACCTGGCGCCGACCAGCGCCCAGCTGCTGTGGATCATCGACATCTACGGCTTCTTCGTGGCCGGGTCGCTGATCACCATGGGCACCCTTGGCGACCGGATCGGCCGGCGGAAGCTGCTGATGATCGGGGCCACCGCCTTCGGGCTGGTGTCGCTGCTGGCCGCGTTCTCCCCCAACGCCGAGTCGCTGATCGTCAGCCGGGCCCTGCTCGGGATCGCCGGGGCGACCCTGGCCCCCTCGACCCTGTCGCTGATCTTCCACATGTTCCAGGACCCCAAGCAGCGGTCGGTGGCCATCGGGTTCTGGATCGGGAGCTTCTCGGCCGGGTCGGCGATCGGGCCGGTGCTGGGCGGGGCCATGCTGGAGCTGTTCTGGTGGGGGTCGGTGTTCCTGCTCGCCCTGCCGGTCATGGCCGCCCTGCTCATCCTGGGGCCGCGGGTCCTGCCCGAGTACAAGGACCCGGAGGCGGGCCGGCTGGATGTGCTGTCGGCCGGGATGTCGGTGATCGCGGTCCTGGCCGTGATCTACGGGCTGAAGGAGATCGCCCAGGACGGCCTCGGCGCCGGCCCGGTGGCCGCGATCGTGGGTGGCCTGGCGGTCGGGGTCGCGTTCGTCGTCCGGCAGCGGCGCCTGCCCGACCCGATGATCGACGTCGGGCTGTTCAGGCTGGGCCGCTTCAACGCCGCCCTGGCCACCAACTTCCTGGCCATCTTCGTGGCCGTCGGCTACTTCCTGTTCGTCGCCCAATATCTTCAATTGGTGGTCGGGCTGTCGCCGCTGGGGGCGGGGCTGTGGTCGCTGCCCTCGGCGGTCGGGTTCATCGTCGGCAGTCAGCTCGCCCCCCGGCTCCTCCACAACGTCCGCCCCGCCTATGTGATCAGCGGCGGGCTGTTCCTGGCCGCGGTCGGCCTCGGGCTGCTGGCCCAGGCCGGGGTCACCGACGGGCTGGTCGTCCTGGTCGCCGGGTCGGTGGTGACCTCGCTGGGGATGGCCCCGGTGTTCGGGCTGACCACCGAGATGATCGTCGGGTCGGCGCCGCCCGAGCAGGCCGGCGCGGCCTCGGGGATCTCCGAGACCGGGTCGGAGCTGGGCGGGGCCCTGGGGATCGCCGTGATGGGCTCGATCGGGATCGCCATCTACCGCAGCGAGCTGGCCGACCGGCTCCCGCCCGGGATCCCGGCCGAGGCGGCCACCGCGGCCCGCGACACCCTGGGCAGCGCCGCCGCCGCGGCCGCCCAGCTCCCCGGCGACCTGGGCGCGGCCGTGCTCCTGGCGGCCCGGGAGGCGTTCGTGGCCGGCATGCGGCTCAGCTCGGCCATGGCCGCCGGCATCGGCGTCGCCCTGGCCATTCTCGCCCTGCTCGTCCTCCGCCACCAGGAGCCCATGACCCCCGACGGGGGCGAGGAACCGGAGCTGGCCACCGTGACCACGAGCGGCGACGACGGCGACGACCGCTAGCCGGACGAGCTGAACCGGCGCCCGAGCTTGATGAACAGGACGGCCAGGCCGAGCGGGACGAGCGCCCAGCCCGCGAAGATGATCAGGTTGACGACCAGTGTCATCGGTACCTCCAGACGTCCGGTCCCACCTCAAGTGTAATCGCGCACCCGCGATCCGGAGCGCGGGAGAGGGAGCCCGTCATGCGTGAGCCACCCGACCTGGCCGAGGACGCGATCGTCGGGGCGCTCCAGGCCGGCTTCGGGATCCGGGTCGCCGGGCTGTGGTTCCTCCCCGTCGGCAACGACGCCGACTCGTGGGCCTACCGCGTCCAGGCGGGCGACGGGCCGGAGTGGTTCCTCAAGGTCCGCTCCGGCACCGCGGCCATGCCGGGCGCGGCGGTCCCCGCCTACCTCCACCGCCGGGGGACCCCCGGGGTCCTGGCGCCGCTCCCGACCCGGGCCGGCGAGCCGTACCTGGTCGCCGGCCGGTTCGCGCTCGCCCTCTACCCCATGCTGGACGCCCGCCACGGCGCCGAGGCCGGCCTGTCGAGCGCCCAGTGGCGCGAGCTCGGCGCCATCCTCGCCCGGGTCCACGCCACCCCGCCGGCCCCGGAGCTGACCCGGCTGGTCGGCCGGGAGCGGTACCGCCCCAGCCGGCGCGAGCTCCTCCCGAAGCTGGAGGCCGCGCTGGCCGGCGCCGACCCCGGCGACCCGGTCGCGGGCGCGCTGGCCGCGTCCTGGCAGGCCCGCCGGGCGGTGATCGGCGCCCTGGCCGACCGGGCCGACCGCCTGGGCGGCGAGCTCGCCGCCGCCCCGGCCCCCCAGGTGCTCTGCCACGCCGACCTCCACACCTGGAACGTGCTGGTCGAGGACGCCGGGCGCCTCTGGATCGCCGACTGGGACGAGGCCGTGCTGGCCCCGAGGGAGCGAGATCTCACCTTCGTGGTCGGCGGCGGCATCGGCCACGGCCTGGTCGGCCCGTCCGAGGAGGCGAGTTTCCTGGAGGGCTACGGCCAGGTGACCGCCGACCCGGCCCTGCTCGCCTACTACCGCTGCGCCTGGGCGGTCCAGGACATCGCCGCCTACGGCGAGCAGGCGCTGCTCTCCCCCACCGCCGGCGAGGCCACCCGGCGGGCCGCCGTCGAGGGCTTCCAGGACCTGTTCGCGCCCGGCAACATCGTCGACCTGGCCGGCCCCTAGGGGTCGCGGAGCCGCCCCAT
>CALGFH010000019.1 GCA_937881255.1 uncultured Actinomycetes bacterium | reverse complement strand
TGCTCTACATGGCCGTGTTCGGCGCCGTCATCTCCTACTTCATGCAGTGCCTGTCGTTCATCCTGCTGCGCCGCAAGTATCCCAACATCGAGCGGCCCTACCGCAGCCCGGTCGGCGAGTGGGGCGCCGCCATTGCCGGGGTGATCGCGCTGGTCTCGCTGATCTCGTTGTACTCCAACGAGGACTACCGGCCGGGCGTGTACGGGACCCTCATCTACTTCCTGCTCGGCATCGCCTACTTCGCCATCTCGGGCCGCAACCGCCTGGTGCTCTCCCCCGAGGAGGAGTTCGCCATGACCCGCGGCGAGCACGGCCGGCCCCAGCAGGAGGGCTACGGCACCACCCACGTCGCCGACATCGGCGCCGAGCCCACCGTCAAGGAGACCCCGGCTCCCTGATCGGAGCTCACGGGCTGTCCACGAGGACCGGGTCGGCAAGGGCCGACCCGGCCTCCTCGAGCAGGATCCGCTCGGCCCGGCGGTAGGTGGCGTCGGCCTGGGCCGGGGTGTCGCCGACGGCGGTCAGGCCGACCCGGCCGTGCTCGCTCAGGCAGCTGATCATGTGGAAGACGACGCCGGCCTGGCGGGCCTGGTCGAAGTGGAGGCCGTGGCGGGCGACGATGTCGAACAGGTCGTCGTGGCGCAGGCCGCGCAGCAGCGGGTCCTCGAGGTGGTCGGTGGCGACCAGGTGCTTCTCGCGGCCGTCGGGGGTGACGAACAGGGCGGTCGCCGGGTCGTAGCGGCCGTCGGTGAGGAACTGCAGGGTCAGGAACGGGTGGGTGGTGCCGCCCTTGCGGAGGTTGAGCTCGATCGCGTACGGGGTCCAGGAGCCGGCGCTGTCGCGGACGACCACGAAGTCGATGGCGAACCGGCCGAGCACCCCCTCGCGGGCCAGGCGGCGGCCGATGGTGGCGGCGTCGGCGCTGATCGCCCTGGCGTAGGCGAAGTCGGCCGGGAACCGGCAGCCGAGGTAGCTCTGGCCGCTGGGGCCGCCCAGGAGCTGGTCGTGGGTCGAGAGCAGCTCGACCTTGCCGAGGGGCGTGACCCGCAGCTGGACGCTGGGGCTGCGCAGCTCGACCCCGGAGATCAGCTCCTCGACGATGCCGCCGCGCTCGGCCAGCTTGGCCACGTACCCGTCGAACGGCATGCCGGGGAGCTCGAAGCGCATGGCCATGACCCGCTCGCGCAGCGCCGCCGGCTCCTCGGCCGATCCCGGCCGGGGCAGCCCGCCCAGCTCGACCAGGGCGTTGCCGCCGCCGGAGACGCCCTCGTTGAGCTTGACCAGGGCCTGGCCGGCGCCGGGGCTGGCGGCCCGCAGCCGGGCCAGGGCGTCGACCACCTCCTCGAAGCTGTGCAGGTCCTCGAAGCCGGCCGGGTGGCGCACCCCCTCCTCGGCGAAGATCCGGCGGCAGCCGCTCTTGGTGCCGAGGGGGAACAGCCGCGGGTCGGCGCCGTACATGGGGATCCCGAGGGCCAGGGCCAGGTCCCGTTCCAGCGGGGTGGTGTTGTAGGGCACCAGGTGGGAGCGGCGACGGTCGGGGATGAGCGAGCGGATCTGGGACACCACCCGGGGCCGCTCCAGGAGCTTCTCGGTGAGCGGCCGCGGCGACCCGTCCTGGACGGCGACCAGCGACAGCCGGGCCCGGGCGTGGCTGGGGATGATGCCGGGCAGCAGGGCCAGGTAGTACTCGACGATCTGGGGGGCGATCGGGGTCGAGGTCACGTACACCATCCGCAGCCGCGGCTGGCGCAGCAGGAGCAGCAGGAACAGGAACCGCTCCTCGTAGGCCTGGGTGAGGGAGCCGCTGCTCTGGGCGACCCGGTCGACGGTGACCGACGGCACGACCACCACCGACTCGCCCTCCTGGTTGAGCCGCATGGCCCCCCAGATTTCGGGCATCCGGGCCTGGAGCAGGGCGAACCGCCGCTCGCGCTCGCCCGGGTCGAGCTCGGCCAGGGTCGGCGGCCGGGCGGCGCCGGTCACGAGCTGATCCGGGCCGCGTCCAGCCCGACCACGTTGAAGGTGGCCACCGGACGGGAGAAGCCGCGCAGGGTCAGCTCGCCCACCGGCTCGCTGGTCACGAACTCCTCCACGGCGGCGTGGACCCGCGGGCTGAGCAGGATCTGCCAGGGCCGGGCCTCGGCGCACAGCCGGGCGGCCAGGTTGGTGCAGTTGCCGATGGCGGTGTAGTCGGAGCGGCCCTCGTAGCCGATCCGGCCGAGGGTGGCGTAGCCCTGGGCGACACCGACCCCGAGGGCCAGGTCGTAGCCGTGGCGGGCCCAGCCCTGGGCCAGGCCCTGGATCCGGTTGCGCATGGCCACCGCCATCCGGACCGCCCGCAGGGGCGCGTCCTCGCAGGGCAGCGGGTCGTTGAAGAACACCATCAGCCCGTCGCCGGTGAACCGCTCCAGGGTGCCCTCGAACCGGGTGACCAGGTCGCCCAGGGCCTGGAAGTAGTCGTCCAGCACCCCCATCACCTCCTCCGGCTCGGCGGTCTCGGCGAAGGCGGTGAAGGCCCGGAGGTCGCAGAAGACCACCGTGATGTCGCGCCGGTGGCTGTCCAGGAACGACTCGTCGCCGGAGGAGACGACCAGGTCGGCCAGCTGGGGCGAGAGGAACCGGCGCAGCCGGCCCATCCGCTCCAGCTGCTCCACCTGCTCCTGGACCCGCTGCTCCAGGGTGCGGTTCCACTCGGCCAGCTCGGCCGCCTGCCCCTCGATGGTGTCGTGGTAGCGCTTGATGCGCAGCAGCGACCGCACCCTGGCCAGCAGCTCGGCCTGGTCGAAGGGCTTGGCCACGAAGTCGTCGGCGCCGGCCTCGATGGCCAGGAGCCGCTCCTGGTCGCCGCTGGCGGTGATCATGACCACGGGCAGGAAGGCGGTGGCCGGGTCCTGGCGGAGGCGGCGGCAGACCTCGTAGCCGTCCATCTCCGGCATGACGATGTCGAGCAGGACCAGGTCGGGGCGGTGCTCGGCGACCAGCGCCAGCGCCTCCGGGCCGGACCCGGCGCCGAGCACACGGTAGCCGCGGGGGCTGAGCACGGCGTCGAGCAGGCGGACGTTGGCCGGCAGGTCGTCGACGGCGAGGACGAGAGGCTCATCGGTCATCGGGCAGCTCCGCGGCGGTGAGGAACGCGCGCACCTGGTCGGGCAGCGCGCGCACGCTGATGGGCTTCTCCAGGTAGCCGTCGAAGCCGGCCCGCAGGACCCGCTCGCGGTCGTCCTTCATGGCCAGGGCGGTGACGGCGACGACGGGGATGGCGGCGGTCGGCGGGCTGCCCCGGAGCTGCCGGAACGCCTCCATGCCGTCGATGCCGGGCAGCTGGAGGTCGAGCAGGACCAGGTCCGGCGGGCTGGCGCTGGCCAGGGCGAGGCCGTCCTCGGCGGTGCGGGCCTCGGCCGTCCGGAACCCGCTGAACTGGAGCACGTCCCGGACCAGCTTCAGGTTCCGCTCGTTGTCCTCGATGATCAGGATCAGCTGGTCGGCCATGTCGCCTCCGGTCCGCAGCGGGCGAGGGCGTCCAGCACACCCTCGCGGGACACCGGCTTGACGAGGTACTCGGTCGCGCCCAGGGCCAGCCCGCGGCCGCGCTCGTCGAGGATCGAGACGACCACCACCGGGATGGCCGCCGTCGCCGGGTCGGCCTTCAACGACTCGAGGACCTGCCAGCCGTCCATCCCGGGAAGCAGGATGTCCAGCACCACGATGGCCGGGTGCAGGCCCCTGACCAGCTCGACCCCGCGCCGGCCGTCGCGGGCGCTGACCACCCGCAGCCCGGCCGCCTCCAGGTACACGCTGAGCAGGTCGATGGAGCGGCGGTCGTCGTCGATCACGACCACGGTGCGCTCCCCGTCGGCCCGGCCGGGGAGGTCGGCGGCGGCCGCGGCCGGGGCCGGGGTCCCGGCCGGGATCGCGAACCCGAAGGTGCTGCCCGCCCCGAGCTCGCTGTCGACCCAGATCCGGCCGCCGTGGAGCTCGACGATCCGCTTGGACAGGGTCAGCCCGAGCCCGGTGCCCTCGGTGGTCGACGCCCGGCGGCCGCCCTGCTGGAAGGACTCGAAGATCCGCTCGCGGTCCGCGGCCGCCACCCCGGTGCCGGTGTCGGCCACGGTCACCAGCACCTCGGTGCCCTCGGTGCGGGCCCGGACCTCGACCCGGCCACCGTCGGGGGTGAACTTCACCGCGTTGGACAGCAGGTTGACGATGACCTGCTTGATCCGCAGCTCGTCGGCGCGCACCGGCCCGACGTCGGGCGCCACCTCGAGGCCGAGCCGGATGCCGTGCCGGGCGGCGCGCTCGCGCACCAGGGCGAGGCCGTGGCCCAGGGCCTCCTGGAGGGAGAACTCGGCCGGCTCCAGCGTCATCTGGCCGGCCTCGACCTTGGACAGGTCGAGGATCTCGTTCAGCAGCTCCAGCAGGTGCTTGCCGGAGCTCCAGATGTCGTGGAGGTACTCCTCCTGGCGGTCGTTGAGGTCGCCGAACATCCGCTCCAGCAGGACCTCGGAGAACCCGATGACGGCGTTGAGCGGGGTCCGCAGCTCGTGCGACATGCTGGCCAGGAACTCCGACTTGTGCCGGCTGGCCACCTCCACCTCGGCCGACCGGGCCTGGAGGGCGTTGACCAGGTCGACGCTGCGGATGGCGATCGCCGCCTGGGCGGCGAAGGTGGTCAGCAGCTCGGTGGCCCGCTCGCTGAACGGGTCGACCTGGGTCCGCCAGACGACCAGGACGCCGACGACCTCGCCGTCGAGCAGCATGGGGACGCCCATGGTGGTCCGGAAGCCGCCGTGGCGCTGGATGTCGAGCCGGCCGTACTCGGGGTCGGCGAGGACGTCGGCGATCTGCTGGGGCCGGCGCTCCAGCCCGACCCGGCCGGTCAGCGTGCCCCGGTCCTGGGCCAGGGGGTGCTGGGCGAGGTAGGCGCGGTCCTCCTCGGTGAGGGGGCCCGACACGATGGCCAGCCGGTAGGCGTCGTCCTCGAGCAGGAAGATGAGGGCGATGTCGGCCCGGCAGAGGCGGCGGGCGCTGTCGACCACGGTCTCCAGCACGGCGCCGAGGTCCGAGGTGGCGCGGCCGAGGACGGCCAGCACCCCGCTCGTCGCCGCCTGCTGCTCGCGGGCCTCGGCGAGGTCGCGCCGGAGGCGCTCGACCTCCTCGCGCAGCCCCCCCTCGGCCCCGACGCCCTCGGCCACCTCGCCTCCCTCGAGGACAACCCCAACCAGGCAGGACCAATCCGCCAGAGGCACGCAAGTAGTGTCCTCCCGCCGAACCTCGAACACAACGGGGATCGGGTGGCGCCTGGCACGGACCCCGGCCGGCCTGCCAGAGTGCCGGCATGACGATCGGGCAGTGGTCCTCGGACGCCTGGCTCGGGGAGGCGGAGGCGTGGCTGGACCAGCAGCTGGCCGCCAACGGGATCCGGCGGGTCGGGGAGGTGACCCAGCCGCACCTGCGGCCGTGGGCGACGGTGCTGCGGGCGCCGACCACCCGGGGGGTGGTGTGGCTGAAGGCGGCCGGGGCCGAGACGGCCTTCGAGGTGGGTCTGTACGGGCTGCTGGAGCGGGTGGTGCCCGACCGGATCCTGGTGCCGATCGCCAGGGACGCCGGGCGGGGGTGGATGCTGCTGCCCGACGGCGGGGTCCGGCTGGGCGAGCGGCTGGACGACCTCGACCTGGTCGAGGCCATGGTGGAGGTGCTGCCCCGCTACGGGCAGCTCCAGCGGGACCTGGGGCCGCACACCGACGAGCTGCTGGGGCTCGGGATCGCCGACATGCGGGCGGCGGTGATGCCGGAGCGGTTTCAGGAGGCGGTGGCGGCGGTCGGGCGCTACGTCGGGCGTCACGGGAACGAGGGCGACCGCGAGACCCTGCGCCAGGCCGAGGCCATGGCGGGCCGCTTCCAGGGGTGGTGCCAGCAGCTCGGCGGGGCGGCCGTCGGGGCCAGTCTGGACCACAACGACCTGCACTTCTGGAACGTGTTCGTGGACGACGGCGGCGCCCCCGGGACGGTGGGCCAGGTGCGGTTCTACGACTGGGGGGACAGCGTTGTCGCCCACCCGTTCGCCAGCATGCTGCTCGGGCTGGGGATGATCGGGCTCCAGCTCGAGGTGCCGTCGGACGACCCGGCGGTGATCCGGCCGCGGGACGCCTACCTGGAGGTGTTCGGCGACCTGGCCTCCCACGCCGAGCTGGTCGAGGAGCTGGAGCTGGCCTGCCGGGTGGGCAAGGTCGGGCGGGCGCTGAGCTGGGACCGGGCGATGCGGCTGCAGGGCGAGGAGGAGACCGGCGAGTTCGCGGACGCGCCCCTGCGGGCGCTCGGGTCGCTGCTGTTGGACAGCGCCATCGTGGCCGTCTGAGCCCCTGGGGCGGTTGACGGGTCAGGAAGGAACCTGCGAGCCTCGCCGGGTCCGGGGGGTCTGCGAGGTCCAGGGAGGAGGGCTGACCGGTGCCGGCCGTCCGCCTCCCAGCAGCGCCCGAACGGCGCCGGGACCGCGTCCGGGCGCTGCTCACCGGCCTCGCCGTGGCGGCCGTCGTGCTGGCCGTGCCGCTG